>NZ_KV788498.1:0-139926 GCF_001807295.1 Corynebacterium sp. HMSC06C06 | reverse complement strand
GTCGAAGTGGCGCATTCACCCCTTGACAGCACGCTCAAGGTCTGGTTTTCCAGGGGTGCACTTTTAAAAACGCCCTCAGAGTCCACACACTTCCGGCACCCCAAAATACAAAATCTGGAGCAATTCAAAGAAGTCGTTGCTCCAGATTCACGAAATTAGTCAGCGGCCGGCGGTGCAGGCGGTGCAGGCGGTGCAGGCGGAGTTGGTGGCTGCGGCGTATCCGCACTCAACTGTGGTGCTGCTGGCGGAGTTGGTGCCTTTGGCAGTGAAGTTGTGCCAGGAGCAGCCGGTGCACTTGGCGGCGCCGGTGTTGGAGCCTTCGGTGCTGCAGGTGCAGGTGGCGGTGTGGCGCCCGACGCGGCTGGCGGTGCGGGCGGAGTTGGTGCTGGCGCTGCTGGTGCTGGCGCTGCTGGCGCGGCGGGAGCTGCAGGTGCAGGAGGAGCTGTTGGCGCGGATGGCGCTTGGGGAGTGCTTGGTGCTGCTGGCGCGGCGGGAGCTGCAGGAGCCGGGGGTGCGGCCGGAGCGGGAGCGGCCGGAGCAGCAGCCTTGGTGGTAGGTGCGCTGGCGGTTGTTTCGGTCGGCGCAGCGGGGTCGGCGGTCGTTGCAGCTGAAGACGCAGGAGACGCAGGAGACGCAGGAGACGCAGGAGACACAGGAGAAGCCGGGGAGGCCGGGGCAGCTGGCTTTTCGGGCGCACGCAGGCGGGTAGGCGTGCCCAAGAAGGCCTTCGGTCGCGGCTGCGGCAAGGTGCCGTCGGCGTCGGCAATGGACGAGCGCAGCATGAGGGCGACGTCGGAGACGTTGGGGGAGGGGGCGTCGGAAAGTGCTTTAACGCCGCCGGTGAACATGACGTTGCAGAACGGGCAACCCGTGGCGATCTCCTCCGCGCCGGTGGCGATGGCCTGCTCCGCGCGGAACTCGTTGATGCGGGTGCCGAGCTTTTCCTCCATGAACATGCGCGCGCCGCCAGCGCCACAGCAGAAGGCCTCGTCGCTGTTGCGGTCCATCTCTCGGAGGGAAACGCCAGTGGCTTCCAGCAACTCACGCGGCGGGTCGAAGACCTTGTTGTGGCGGCCTAGGAAGCAAGGGTCGTGATACGTAATAGGCTTGCGGTTCTCCGGCGTACGCGGGATCGGCTTGAGCAGGCCCTCACGCACTAGGCGGTTGAGCAGCTGGGTGTGGTGGAAGACGTCGAAGTGCCCATCGAAGTCTGGGTATTCGTTACGCAGCGTGTTGAAGCAGTGCGGGCAGGTGGTGATGATCTTGCGCTGGCCTTCCGGAACGCCTTCGAAAGCGTTGTTCAGGGTCTCAACGTTTTGTTGCGCCATCATCTGGAACAGGAACTCGTTGCCGGCGCGGCGCGCGGGATCGCCGGTGCAGGTCTCACCAGTAGAAAGCACGCCGAACTTCACGCCCGCCGTGTGCAGCAGGTCCACCACGGCGCGGGTGGTCTTGCGGCCCTGTTCGTCGTAGGCACCGGCGCAGCCGACCCAGAACAGGTATTCCATGTCGGAAAAGTCCGTGGCGTCCTCGCCGATGACAGGCACCTCGATACCGTCGGCACGTGCGTCATCGATCCAGGCGCGGCGCTCAGAGTTATTGCGGCCCCACGGGTTGCCCTTGGTCTCAATGTTCTTGAACAGTCCGGTCAACTCAGAGGGGAAGTCGGATTCCGCCAAGACCTTGAAGCGGCGCAGGTCAGCGATGTGGTCGATGTGCTCGATATCGGTCGGGCACTGGTCCACGCAGGCGCCGCAGTTGGTGCAGGACCAGAGGACGGCGTCGTCAATGGCGTTTGCCAGAGCCAACACGTTGACGCCCTCGTGCGGGTTGTAGTTCTCGACCGCGGCATCGCGCATGTCCATCACGAACTTCTTCGGGCTCAGCGGCTTCTCGGTGTTCCACGCCGGGCAAAGGTCCTGGCAGCGGCCGCACTCGGTGCACGAGGTGGTATCAAGCAGCATCTTCCAGCTGCCGGGGGCGATGTCTTCTTCGAGGTCCGGGGTCGGAAGGGAGCCGAGTGCCTTGTCGCCGCTGACGTTGCGTTGGAAGAAGATGTTGAAAAACGCCATGAAGCGGTGCCACATGACGCCCCAGGTGAAGTGGCGCGAAATCAGGAAGATGAAAATCAGGCCGGTAAGCAGCTTGAACAGCGCGAAGAAGGACACCAGCGCCGGCGAGGCGGGAAGCAGCTTGGCCAGGTGGATGGAAAGGAAATCCGCCCACGGGCAGCCGTGGCCAAACGCCGCGATTTTCGACGCCTTGACCAGCAGCATTCCAAGCCCCTCCAGGAAGACTACGGCCTCGACGATGCGGGCGGGGCCTGCCTGAGAGTTGTAGAAACGGGAGCCGCGCTCGGTGTGTCCATACTTGAGGCGAACACCGATGAGGAAGCTAATGCCCACAACGGTGGCGATGCCGAGGACCTCTTCGATGAAGTGATAGACCGACCAATGCGATAGCAGCGGCCAGCCTCGCGACGGCGCGAAGGTCTGGATATAGGCTTCAAACCAGACGAGGATGCCGAAGAGGAACCCCACCATGACTGCCCAGTGTGCCGCGTTGACGAAGGGGCGGCCCTTGAAGTGCGTGTGACCGAATACTTCCACCACGACCCTCCACAGGCGCTTGCCGAGGTGGTCGAAACGCTGCAGCAGGGTTGGCCCGCCGGAGCGAATGAAAGCGAACATGCCCCATGCCCGGTACGCAAAGTAGCCCCACACGGGGATCGAAACGAGGATGGCTAGCCAACCGAAGACGGCTGTCATTTCACGGACTCCTTATAAAGTTGCGCGCAGATATAAACAGCCTAAACGGTGGGCGCGCAAAGATGGGAGTTGGTATTCATCGCGGTTTTCGAGCCGAGCGCGGCTGAGTTCTTAGCGCGGCGCTGCCATGACTAGGATTTGGTCGGCGTCCATGATGGAGGACACACGCTGGGCGACGGCCACCATCGTGGCGTCGGCAAGCAGCGGGCTCTCGTGCAGGGCCTGACGTACGTTCGCGGCGGTGACCACGCCGAGGAGAACCGCCACGGAGACCCAGACCAACCAGGACAGTCCGGCATCCTCGCGCGCCGTCATGACGATGCCGCCGGTGTGCCAGATGTAGTCAATGTCCACCTTGGACACGCCGTTGTCGATAATGTCAGCGTTGAGCGAGAGACCAGAATGCGAATGCGAAGAATGTGACTAGCCGCGTACAGGTGATATCGGCTGAATCACGTTTGGTCGCTAAAAGCAGACTGGCGCAAGTTGCGCGCGGCGGGTGACGGTGGCCCAGTCTTCGGGTTGCTCGGTGGGCTGGCATAGCCCTTCCCAAGAGGTAAAGGCCACGCCGCGGGCGGCAAGCTCGAGAGGTAGAAGGCGGCGGTCACCGTGTGCGGCCAACTGGCTGAGCTCGCGGGCGGTGATGTCCGCTTCGCGGCCTTCGCCCACGCGCACGTTGCCGAAAAGGCGTAGGCGCGGGGCGGTTCCGGCGGGGCAGGGGCTGGCGGCGGCCTCATGGCGGACACCGGCTAAGCCGGCGAAGCGACGGAGCAAGCCGAAGGGGGCGGGCTTGGCGCAGACGAGGTCCACACACATGCCGGCGCCGATGAGCCTTTCAGCTGTGGATAGCGCCGCCGGGCCATCGCCGACGATTGCGACACGCTGCATGGAAACCTCCTTGGTTTATTGTTTATAGACTGTTTTGTCTAATAATCTAGTCCGAGCTGTTCAGTTCTGGCAATTTTTATTCTTGCATTGCCCCAAGCTCATCGGCCTATTCGCGTGCTCAGCGCGCAGTTTCTGCTGCACGAATGCGCTGCCTTGCCTAAAGTGAGTCGGCATGACTCAATCGTTAAACCTGCTGGACGGCGACAAGCCCTACCGCGACCCCAGCATTAGCCCGGAAGGCACGCGCGATACCGCGCCGCTCAACCAAGATATTGCCGCGAAAAACGAGCGCCTTGTCGATGAATGGGCGGACAAGCTCTATGCAGAATCCGCCGAAAACATCATGGCGTGGGCTGCAAAGCACGCGCCGGGCCGGCTGGCAGTGACGATGTCGATGGAAAACACGGTGCTGGCGGAGCTCGCGCACCGCGCACAGCTAGACGCAGACCTGCTCTTCATCGACACTGGCTGGCACTTCCCGGAGACGCTGGCTGTCGCCAACGAGGTTGAGGAGCGTTATGCGGACCTCCCCCTAGTCCGCGTGAAACCGCTGCTGAGCCCGGAGGAACAGGACGAAATCTATGGTCCGAGGCTCTACGCACGTGATACCAGCGCATATAACCGTATGCGCAAAGTGGAACCGCTGAACATGGCGATGGACCCATACGTTGGTTGGGTGACCGGTCTGCGCCGCGCGGATTCTGAACACCGCGCCACGGCCCCAGCGCTGAGCCTGGACCAGCACGGAAGGTTAAAGATCTCGCCGATGATTACCTGGGATTTGGCAGATACGGATCGCTATATCGCGGACAATGATCTGATTATCCATCCCTTGACGCTGAAAGGCTATCGCTCTATCGGCTGTGCGCCCTTGACCTTTCCGGTGGGTGAGGGTGAGGACGCTCGTTCCGGCAGGATTTTTGGAGACGGCAAGACAGAATGCGGGTTGCACGAATGACACAGAAGAACACACTTTCGCCCCACTTAAAGGACTTGGAAAATGAGTCCATCCACATCCTGCGCGAGGTAGCGGGCCAGTTCGATAAGGTCGGCCTGCTTTTCTCCGGCGGCAAGGATTCCGTGGTGGTCTTCGAATTGGCGCGCCGTGCCTTTGTGCCGGCGGTGGTGCCTTTCGAGCTTTTGCACGTTGATACCGGGCATAACTTCCCAGAGGTCATCGAATTCCGTGACCGCTTGGTTGCTGAGACCGGTGCGCGCCTGCACGTGGCTAAGGTGCAGGATTGGATTGACCGCGGCGAGCTGCAGGAACGCCCTGATGGTACACGCAATCCGCTGCAGTCGGTGCCGCTGGTTGAAACCATCGCGCAGCGCCAGTACGACGCCGTGCTGGGCGGCGCCCGCCGTGACGAGGAGCGGGCACGCGCGAAGGAACGCATCTTCTCCATCCGCGATTCCTTTGGCGGCTGGGATCCGCGCCGCCAGCGTCCAGAGCTGTGGGATCTCTACAACGGCGGCAAGATGGCGGGTGAGAACGTGCGCGTTTTCCCAATCTCCAACTGGACCGAGTCCGATGTCTGGGAGTACATCGGCGCACGCGAGCTGCAGCTTCCTTCCATCTATTACTCCCACGAACGCGAGCTGTTCAATCGCAATGGCATGTGGCTGTGCCCAGGCGAGTGGGGTGGCCCGCGCGAGGGCGAGGAGCTTAAAAAGAAGACCGTGCGCTATCGCACCGTGGGCGATATGTCCTGCACTGGCGCCGTTGAATCCACGGCCTCGACCCCGGAGGAAATCCTGGCGGAGATTTCCGTTTCCACCCTGTCCGAGCGCGGCGCGACCCGCGCGGATGACAAACTTTCTGAATCCGCCATGGAAGACCGCAAGAAGGAAGGCTACTTCTGATGACTAATTCTTCACTCGTCGAACGCCTCACCACCCGCGAGACACTGCGCCTGTGCACTGCGGGTTCCGTGGACGACGGTAAGTCCACCTTCGTTGGCCGCCTTCTTTATGACACCAAGTCTGTGCTGGCGGACCAGGTAGAATCCATGGAACGCTCCTCGGCGGACCGCGGTTTCGACGGCATGGATTTGAGCTTGCTTGTCGATGGCCTGCGTGCTGAGCGCGAGCAGGGCATCACGATCGATGTGGCCTACCGCTACTTTGCGACGGACAAGCGCACCTTCATCTTGGCGGATACCCCGGGCCATGTGCAGTACACGCGCAACACGGTCACCGGCATGTCCACCTCCCAGGCAGTGGTGCTGCTTATCGACGCCCGCCACGGCGTCGTCGAGCAGACGCGTCGCCATCTCAACGTCGCGGCACTCCTGGGCGTGCGCCACGTCATCCTCGCCGTGAACAAGATCGACTTGGTCGACTATGACGAGGCGACCTTCCGCGCCATTGAGGAGGACTTCCACTCCATCGCCAATCGCCTGGGCATCACCGACTCCACTGTCGTGCCCATCTCCGCGCTCAAGGGCGATAACGTTGTCGAGCCGTCCACCACTATGGACTGGTACACCGGTCCCACGGTGCTGGAGGTCCTTGAGTCCATCCCCGTCACCGGTGGCCGCGCGGAGGAGCTCGACTTCCGTTTCCCCATTCAGCACGTGATTCGCGAGCATGCCTCGGACTACCGCGGCTACGCGGGACGCATCAAGGCGGGCACGGTTGCGGTCGGTGACGAGGTGACCGCGCCGCATGGTCGGACGACAACGGTCACTCACATCGACACCACCGACGGCGAACTTGGCCCCGAGGAGCGCGCGACCGCCGGTGATTCGGTGGTGCTGCGTTTGGCCGATGAAATTGACCTAACCCGTGGGGATCTGCTGGCAGGCAGCGCCCGCCCAGTCGATGCCCGTGAGTTCGCTGCGACTGCGGTGGTGCTCACGGAAAAGGACATCACGCCGGGGCAGATGCTCAGGCTGCGCTATGGAACCTCGCTGGTCAAGGCCCGCGTGGCATCGGTAGACCGCATCCTGGACTTGGATGGTGTGGCTGACGATGAGGCGCCGGAGAAGGCGAGCCTCAACGACATCGCGTACATCACCGTGCAAACGCAGGCTGAGCTGCCTGTTGAGGACTACGCGGCGCGCGGCGCGGTGGGTAACTTCTTGCTCATCGACCAGGCCAATGGCAACACTCTGGCCGCGGGCTTCGTGGGCAAGCGCCTGCGTGGCTAGGGTTTTACTGGTGTAACGGTAGAGTTCTTTAATGTGATTGATTACAGCGCCCGCATTTTGTTTGTTGCTGCCGTCGATAAAGAAGCAGCCGCTCTTCCGGAAGGTACGCCTTTACTCGTTACGGGGATTGGTACTCTGCCTGCGGCAATTTCGCTCACTGAGTACCTCACCGTCGCGCGTGAGGAGGGTACTTTGCCGGAGCGCGTGGTCAACATCGGCACGGTGGGCGCGCTGCGCGATGGCCTGGATGGGGTCTATGAGGTTGACCGCGTGGTCAAACACGATTTCCAGCTCAAAGTGCTAAGCGATATCTCCCGCTACCTGCTGCCTGAGGTAATTGAGCTTCCCACGAGTAGCAAGTTCCCGGTTCAGGGACTGGCCACTGGTGACATGTTTGTTTCCGACACTACTACTCGTGACCGCTTGGCTGTCGACTCTGGACTTTGTGACATGGAGGGCTACGCCATCGCAGCAGTGTGTCAGCGATTTGGCGTACCAGTCACCCTGTTGAAGCAAGTATCTGACCCAGCCAACGAGTCCTCCGTTGGCGCCTGGGATGATGCGCTTCCCCGAGCTGCACATGAGCTAGCGGATGCTGTGCGGGAATTGGGCTTTCTACCGCGCGCCTAGCTCGGCGGAATTGGGGTCGGCGCAATTTGGCCCAGTCTTAGATGGGCCGAGCCCAAATGGTGAGGAACAGATGGTGAGGTCACGCAACTTGCGTCCCAGCAGATAACTGTAGCCGCAGGAGTTGCGGGGTGACCTCACCATTTGGAGAGCGGGTCCGCGAAGAGGGCTATGCCGAAGGGCGCGGCGCAATCATGTTGTAGAGCTCGCGGACCTTGGCGCGTGGGGAATCCGGGTCGAGTTTCTCCACGGAGCGGGCGGCGTCGAGCTCTAGGCTGTTGCCGGAAGCATCGATGTGGGCCTCGGCGTCTTCCTTCTGCTTCTGCAGGCGGGCCTTACGCTTCGGATTCGGGGCGCCGGTGACAATCTCCGCCTCGTTCGGGTCAACCTCACCAGCGCGAATGGAGGTAACCAGTGCCTGGTAACGGAAGATGACACCAATGGTCGCCGCCACCGGCACCGCGAGGAATGCGCCGACAATGCCAGCCAGCGCAGAGCCCACCGTGACAGACAGAAGGATGACCGCAGCGTGCAGGCCCATAGCCTTGGACTGCAAGATCGGCTGTAGGACATTGCCCTCAATCTGCTGGACTGCAACGACCACGAGTAGGGCAAGCAGTGCGGTTGTCAGGCCGTGGGAAACCAGGGCCACGATAACGGCGAGGGCGCCGGCGGTAATCGCACCGACCAGCGGAATGAAGCTCGCGAAGAAAGTCACGACACCGATGACGAATGCCAGCGGTACCTGCAGGACCATGAGGCCGAGGCCGATGAGAACGGCGTCGACAAGCGCGACGGTGGCCTGAGCCTGGATGTAGCCCGAGAGCGTCTTCCAAATGCGGTTGCACAGCTCAGTCATGTGCCAACCGGCTGGGAATCCGGTGTACTTGCGCATCCACGGTAGGAACTTCTCGCCTTCCTTAATAAAGAAGAAGGTCAGGAAGAGCATGATGACGACGGTCACCACGATGGAACTGACCGTGGAGAAGCCGCTCATGACGCCGGTGGCGATGTTGGAGGCTTGGCCCTTAACCGCGTTGGTTACATCATCGATGAGTTGCTGAACCTTGGCCTCGTCAATATCGACAGGGAGCTTCTTGCCGAGCTTGATGAGCTCAGAGATGCCGCCTTGGGCCTGTTGGATTAAGTCCTGGCTCTGGCTTTTCACGGTCGGCGCCATTGCGGCGAAGATGCCGGTGACGATGGCGAAGAAGCCCAGCAGAGTCGTGGCTGCGGCCAGCGCGCCGGGGAAGTGCAACTTCGTGCGCATCCAGGCGGTCACAGGGTAGAGGACCGTGGTGACCAAGATGGCCAGGATGACTGGCAGGAGGCCGGTCCACAGGAATTTCAGCAGGTAACCAGCAATGGCCGCAGCCGCGATGATGAGGATAAGGCGGCCAGAGGCCTTTGCCAGCGTGCGGAAATCTTTTGCTAAGACCTCCGTCTTCAGGTCCTCGCGAATCGGCTTCGGCGCATCGGAGCCCACGCCCTCGGCGTCATCGCTGACGATCGGCTGCTGTAGCCGGTGCTCGGCATGTTCCGCGCCCTGTGGGACTGCCACGGGGTCTTTGGCAGATGAGGCAGATGTATCTTTGGAATTCACCTGACCTATCTTGCCATATAAATGCATCTGCCTGTCTCCTATAACTGCAGGAGACGGGCGATTGCCACGCAGCCACGGTTGGCTGCTGGTAGCGCTGGGCGCTGGGTTAGCGCTCGATGCCGGCGACGGAGCGGATGATGCCGAAGCGGTGCATGGTCACCGATACGGCCTGCTCCAGGAGGTAAGGCAGCAGCTCCCGACGGCCGTCGGCCACAACTGGCCGGTCAAGAATGACGGCGTTGGACTCCACGGCTGCCTCGCGAGTGGTGTCCGCGACCTCACCGAGCGTGCGTACACGGGCAGACTCGGTGCGGGAGAGCTCGGATGCGAAGGCGGCATCGGAAAGCTGGCGCACCTCGATGCCCAGCACCGCGAGCTGCTCTGTGACGGCCGGGGTAGCGGAGAACTCCACTTTGGTTCCGGTGACCGCGGCGGCGAGCACCTGGCGGATGACGTCGCGCAGTGCGAAGCCTTCGCCGATGCGCACGTGCAGCTTGTCCAGCAGCGGCACATAGCGGAAGATGTTCGCCTCCGAAATCAGGCCGGTGCGGTCATGGTCGCGACCAAACTCTTCCATCCAGGCCAGCTGGTCGAGCTCGGCGGCGCGCCAGAGCCATTCGACGTCGGCGTCGGAAAGCGCGGCGCGGCTTGCCAGGTTACGCAGCTCGTTGGCTACCGCCGCTGGGACGTCGACCTCGCGTGGGCGCAGCTCGCCGTCTGCCCAGGTGCCCATCTGCGGGACGTAGTTCGGGCCGCCTGCCTTGGCGCCTGGGCCCATGACGGACTTCTTCCAGCCGCCGAAGGACTGACGCTGGACAATTGCGCCGGTAATCCCGCGGTTGACGTAGGCGTTGCCAACCTCGACGTTGTCGATCCAGTACTGGATCTCATCGTCGTCGAGGGAGTGGATGCCGCCGGTCAGGCCGTAGCCGGTGGAGTTCTGCCACTCGATGGCTTGCTCGAGGGTCTCGGCGTGCATGATGCCGAGCACTGGGCCGAAGCACTCGTTGAGGTGGAACCAGGAGCCCGGCTTCACACCATCGCGGATGCCTGGGGACCACAGGGTGCCTTCCTCGTTGAGCTTTTCCGGCTTGAGCAGCCAGCTCTCGCCCGGCTCCAGCTGGGTAAGGCCGCGCAGCAGCTTCTCGCTTGGTGCCTCGGCCAGGCCGTTCATCGTGGTGGTGATGTCATAGCCTGGGCCTACCTTGAGAGTGCGCACGGCGTCGAGAAGCTGGCCGCGCAGACGCTCGGAGGTGCCGGCTGCACCGACGAAGATGACCAGGGAGGAAGCCGAGCACTTCTGGCCAGAGTGGCCGAATGCGGAGAGATAAAGATCCGCAATAGCCAGGTCAGGGTCTGCAGCCGGGGTGATGATGAGCGCGTTCTTACCGGAGGTCTCCGCCATCAGGTTCATCTCTGGACGCCAGGAGCGGAAGAGCTTGCCGGTATCGGACGCGCCGGTCAGGATTACGGCGTCGACATCCTCGTGGGAGATGAGAGCCTTGCCTGCTTCGCCCTCATCGGTGAGTATGAGCTGGACGAGGTTGCGGTCGAGGCCGTGCTCCTCCAACGCAGCGTGTACGCACTCGACTGCCACCTTGGCGCAGTGGACAACCTGTGGCGCCGGCTTGATGATGACTGCGGAACCCGCAGCTAGGGCGGAGAGCATGCCGCCTACCGGAATGGCAATGGGGAAGTTCCACGGTGGGGTGACCACGGTGACGCGGTTCGGGGTGAACTTCGAGCGCGCCTCATCGAGCAGGCGAGCAGAATGTGCGTAGTAGACCGCGAAGTCGATGGCCTCAGAGATTTCTGGGTCGGTCTGCGTGATGGTCTTGTTGGCCTCGTAGGCTGCGACGTTGATGAGGCGGGAGCGGTTATCCGCCAGTTTGTCTGCCACGGTCTCGAGGACAGCAGCGCGCTCTGCGCCGGACTTAGCGCCCCATGCGTCGGCAAGCGAAGAGGCAGTGGCAACTGCCGCGTTCACGGCTTCCGGATCAGTGACCTCGTCGATGCCGTGGTGGCCTGGGTCCTGGCCCAGCAGCTTATGCGCCCACTCGCGGTTGGCTTCCAGGGCTGGGTCGGTGTCTGGCTCGTTGGTGAAGCGGCCGCCGCGTGGGGCCTGGCGGCCTTCACCCGCAGCCTCTTCTTCGATGCGGTTCTGGGTGCGCTCTGGACCGGCAAAGGTCTCCCAGCGGTTTTCTACTGCGGCACGGAAGTGAGCTTCCTGCTGTTCAATCGGGGTGCCAGGACGCTTGTTGCCAGAGGAATCGCGGTCCGGTTCATCCGGCGCGAACAGCGCGTAGAGGAAGTTCTGGCTGGCGGAGTTCTCCTCCAAGCGGCGGACTAGGTAAGACACGGCGACGTCGAAGTCCTCTGCGTGGACGACCGGGGTGTAGAGGATCTGGCGGCCCTCGTAGACTTCGCGGACTGCAGCCTGCTGTGCCGGGGACATGCCCTGCAGCATCTCGGAGTCGAGCATGTGCAGCACGCCGCGGGCGTTGCCGAGCTCGTAGCCCAAAGCAGCGGTGAACAGGTTGTGGGTAGCAACGCCGATACGCACGGAGTCGGCGAACTCTTCGCGCACGATGTAATCCAGCAGGCGGTAGTAGTTCGCATCCACGTCTGCCTTGTCGGTGTAGGTAGCAACCGGCCAGCCGTGGACCTCACCCTGGACGTGCTCCATGGATAAGTTCGCGCCCTTCACGATGCGGACCTTGACCTTGGCACCGCCGGCTGCCACGCGCTCCTTGGCAAACTCCGCTACTTCCTGCAGGGCCTCGAAGGTATCTGGCAGGTAAGCCTGCAAGACGATGCCAGCTTCTAGGTTCTTGAACTCCGGCTCGGAGAGCAGTTCTTTAAACAGGCGGATGGTCAGGTGGAGGTCGTGGTACTCCTCCATATCCAGGTTG
This sequence comes from Corynebacterium sp. HMSC06C06, assembly GCF_001807295.1. Taxonomy (NCBI): domain Bacteria; kingdom Bacillati; phylum Actinomycetota; class Actinomycetes; order Mycobacteriales; family Corynebacteriaceae; genus Corynebacterium; species Corynebacterium sp. HMSC06C06. The sequence goes on along the minus strand of NZ_KV788498.1, from coordinate 127,976 downwards.
ATGAATACGTTAGGAGAGCGCTTGGCGGCCTCTTCATACAGTGGGCGCAAGCGCTCCTTCAGGCGCTCGACGGAACCGTCGATGTCCCATGGGTTGAGCTGGGCCACCATGGAAGAAGCCTTGACGGAAACGTAGGTGACCTTTGGGTTCTTGATCAGGTCGAGCGTGCGCTTTGCACGGGCGCGGGCCTCGTCCTCGCCCAGAACCGCCTCTCCCAGCAGGTTGAGGTTTAGGTGCTCACCGGATTCGGCTGCCTTATCCAGCATCTTGTCCAAGGACTCGGACTCAGCGTCCAAAACGAGGTGGCCTACCATCTGGCGCATGCGCAGGCGTGCCAGCGGCATGACCAGGTTCGGCAAAATGGGGCCAAAGAAACCACCCATGCCAACCAGGGTGCCGTTGATAAGGCCTAGGAAGGCAGGGTCGAATTGTTGAGTGATCTTCTTCAGTGCGTTGGCTGCGACCTTATCGTCTTCCGGGCGCATGACGCGGTCGACGAAGTCCATGGTGAATGCGACGCCTTCAGAGTCGCGGAGCAGCTGTGCCAGCTGCTCGGTTCCCTTATCCTGTTCGCCTTCGCTGGCACGCAGCCAGGAATGAGCGCGGGTAATGGCTGCGTCGACGCAAGCCTCGACGTCGCCGGATTCAGGAAGGCGGGTGTGTGCAGAAGTTGTCATAAGCAGTGTGTACCTCAGGTGAATACCTGGCCCTTCCACGCGCTTTTAAATAGATCGGTGCCTTTTAAAGACAGGTGTGCAAAAGCTTTCTGCGCGCGGAAAGCGTCCAGAGCCGGTTTGATTACTTAATTTCAAGAAGTTGAAAGTGCGGTCTCTAGCGCAGTGTCTGCGCACAATGCACCGGTGGGCGGTCACCCTGGCGACGGGAACGAGAATGATTCGGATTCATCGCAACCGTCCTTTCCAAATGTTTCCGCACCAAGTGTCCTTCCACTCCGCTAGCGCCTGCCAGCGTCTTTAAAGTCCCGCCAGTAACTGCGAAAACTCGCGTATTCGGGCAGGCGAGAACTTAAGAGGAAAGGAGTGTGAAGGAGTTAGCTTAGTGAGCTGGATTAAATAAAGTGCGACCCTGTAATCGGTATCGCTAATCGAAAAATTAGCGGTCGAAGGGCAAGTTGGTCAAGGGGAGGGGATCAAGGGGGTAGGGAATTCTTTTCCAGCCATAGTCCAAATAAATTTTGACCGTCTTATCAGGCTAAACGTAGAAAATTGAAAAAAGTTGAGCCGATCGGGAACAAGTTTGCAAAAGGTGTCGTTGTAAAGGTTGAGTGACTCGCACTCAGGTTCTTGGAACTGTCACGGCAAACTCTGTTACAGTGGCGCAAGGGCCAACGAGAAGTTGAGTCACCTCAAATCAACTTAAAGCTAAAAACAGTCTTCTAAGACAAGCAAGGAGAATTCATCATGGGACGCGCAGTAGGCATTGACCTCGGTACCACCAACTCGGTCGTTTCCGTTCTGGAAGGTGGCGAGGCAACCGTTATTGCTAACTCTGAAGGTGCACGCACCACCCCGTCCGTCGTTGCTTTTGCTAAGAACGGCGAAATCCTGGTCGGCCAGTCCGCTAAGAACCAGGCGGTCACCAACGTTGACCGCACCATCCGCTCCGTCAAGCGCCACATCGGCACCGACTGGACCATCGACATCGATGACAAGAAGTACACCCCGCAGGAGATCTCCGCTCGCACGCTGATGAAGCTGAAGCGCGACGCTGAGGCATACCTCGGTGAGGACGTTACCGACGCAGTTATTACCGTCCCCGCATACTTCGAGGACTCCCAGCGTCAGGCCACCAAGGAAGCCGGCCAGATTGCAGGCCTGAACGTTCTGCGTATCGTCAACGAGCCAACCGCAGCTGCACTGGCTTACGGCCTGGAGAAGGGCGAGCAGGAGCAGACCATCCTGGTCTTCGACCTGGGCGGCGGCACCTTCGACGTTTCCCTGCTGGAAATCGGCGACGGCGTCGTTGAGGTTATGGCAACCGCTGGTGACAACCAGCTCGGCGGCGATGACTGGGATCAGCGCATCGTTGACTGGCTTGTTGAGAAGTTCAAGTCCGCTAACGGCATCGACCTGACCAAGGACAAGATGGCCCTGCAGCGTCTGCGTGAGGCTGCTGAGAAGGCAAAGATTGAGCTGTCTTCCTCCCAGTCCGCAAACATCAACCTGCCGTACATCACTGTTGACTCCGAGAAGAACCCGCTCTTCCTGGATGAGACCCTGTCCCGCACCGAGTTCCAGAAGATCACCCAGGATCTGCTGGACCGCACTAAGGCTCCGTTCAACCAGGTCATCAAGGACGCAGGCCTGTCCCTGTCCGAGGTTGACCACGTCGTTCTCGTTGGTGGTTCCACCCGTATGCCGGCTGTTTCCGAGCTGGTCAAGGAAATGACCGGCCGCGAGCCGAACAAGGGCGTTAACCCGGACGAGGTCGTTGCAGTCGGCGCTGCCCTCCAGGCTGGCGTTCTGCGCGGCGAGGTCAAGGACGTGCTGCTTCTCGACGTCACCCCGCTTTCCCTCGGCATCGAGACCAAGGGTGGCGTGATGACCAAGCTCATCGAGCGCAACACCACCATTCCGACCAAGAAGTCCGAGACCTTCACCACCGCGGAAGATAACCAGCCTTCCGTTCAGATCCAGGTCTTCCAGGGCGAGCGCGAGATGGCTTCCGCTAACAAGCTGCTCGGCTCCTTCGAACTCGGCGGCATCGCTCCGGCACCGCGCGGCGTCCCACAGATCGAGGTCACCTTCGACATCGACGCCAACGGCATCGTCTCCGTTTCCGCTAAGGACAAGGGCACCGGCAAGGAAAACACCATCAAGATTCAGGATGGTTCCGGCCTGTCCCAGGAGGAGATCGACCGCATGGTCAAGGACGCTGAGGCACACGCCGAAGAGGATAAGAAGCGCCGCGAGGAGCAGGAGCTGCGCAACCAGGCAGAGTCCACCTCCTACCAGACTCGCAAGTTCCTGGATGAGAATTCCGACAAGGTTTCCGAGGACGTTAAGACCCAGGTCACCGAGGCTGCCGACGCCGTCGATGAGGCGCTGAAGGGCGACGACATCGAGGCAATCAAGTCCGCAGTGGAGAAGCTGGGCACCGTCTCCCAGGAGATGGGCAAGCAGATCTACGAGGCACAGGCTGCTGAGGCCGGTGCTGAGGGCGCCGCAGCTGGCGCCGAGTCCGACCCAAACGTTGTTGACGCAGAGGTAGTCGACGAAGACGAGACCAAGGATGGCGACAAGTAATGACTCAGGACAGCGGAATGCCGCAAAACCCAGGCGACCCGGATAACACCGATCCGGAAGCAACCTCGGCGGACCGCGCTGAGGCAGCTGCTGCAGAGGCTCAGGAGGCCCAGGCTGCGCAAGATGCGCAGGCTGACTCCGCCGAAGAGGCAGTACTCGATCCCACCTTGGACGCTGACCTTGAGGCAGCGCTTGCCGACGTCACTGAAGACGACGCCGCCGCAGAGGCTGAGGCTGATGCCACCGCCGATGCTGCGGAGGAAACCGGCAACGGCCTCGAGGCGCAGCTCGCCGAGCGAACTGAAGATTTGCAGCGTCTGAACGCGGAGTACACCAACTACCGTCGCCGCACCGAGCGCGAGCGTCAAGCTGTCATCGAGGCTTCCAAGGCCAAGGTCCTGGCAGAATTCCTGCCTATCCTTGATGACCTAGAACTCGCACGTCAGCACGGTGACCTCGAAGCAGGTCCTTTGAAGGCAATCGCGGACAAGCTGACCGCGGTGCTGGATAAGAACAACCTCGTGGCCTTCGGCGCAGAGGGCGATGCCTTTGACCCAGAGATCCACGAAGCCGTTCAGGATCTGTCTAACGGTGGCGAGCAGGCAGTGGGAACTGTCCTTCGTCGCGGCTACAAGGTCGGCGAGAAGCTGGTGCGCACCGCGATGGTGATCATCGCAGATGCACCTAGCGCGACCGACGCTTCCGCGGACGGTACGGGCGGTAGCGATACCGCGAACTCGGAATCTGATTCCGAATAGGGTGAGGTGGCGTCAGGGTCTTATACCTTGGCGCCATTTCAGTCAGTAGCCCAGAAGCTGGCAGCCCCGGAGCGCGGGGCCGCACTGACTCTTGGCCGCTTTTAGAACACTTAAATAGAATTAGAACAACTTTTTTAGAAGCTCTAGCCCCCTAAAATCCACCGCAGTGGTGGTTTCAAGAAAGGAGGGGATGCCCAGTGAGCGCTAAACCCGAATGGGCAGACAAAGATTACTATGCGGATCTGGGGGTCTCCTCTTCCGCGTCAGCAGAAGAGATCAAGCGCAGCTACCGCAAGCTAGCGCGTGAGAATCACCCGGACACTAACCCCGATAACCCGGCGGCAGCAGAGAAATTTAAGCGTGTTGCCGAAGCCTATGACGTGCTTTCCGACGCCACGACGCGCAAGGAATACGACCAGTTTAAGGCCATGGTCCGCAGCGGCGGTGGGTTTGGACGGATGGGAGGCGCCGGCTTTCCCGGCGGGTTTCGATCTTCGCACATGGGTCAAGGAGCGGCGGAAGAATTCGACCTCTCCGACATCTTCGGAGGACGATCGTCTGGAGGAGCGTCTCAAGGCGGCGGTTTTGGGGATATCTTCGGTGGCGTTTTCAACCGCGGCGGTAGTGCTGGCCACACAGCTCGGCCGTCGCGGGGGGCCGACGTCGAAACGGAAATAACCCTCGAGTTCCGCGAGGCCGCAAAGGGCACCACGATTCCTCTGCAACTCACGGGTGAGGCTCCGTGCACCACCTGTCACGGTTCCGGTTCTAAGTCCGGTAAGACCTCGCAGTGCAAGAACTGCAAGGGCACCGGATTTTCCTCTGAAAACCGCGGGGCCTTCGCCTTCTCCGCGCCATGCACGGAGTGTGGTGGTACGGGCCAGAAGATCGAGGACCCCTGCACTGACTGCAACGGCTCTGGTACGGTCCATCGAACCCGTTCGATTACCGTCCGCATCCCTGCTGGCGTCATTGATGGCCAGAAGGTCCGGTTGGCGGGGCAGGGTGAGGCTGGCCCCAACGGCACACCGGCCGGCGACCTCTTCGTCGCCGTCAAAGTAAAGCCGGACAAGGTCTTCACGCGGGAGGGCGACGACCTGCACGTCACCGTGCCGGTATCCTTCGCCGAACTGGCGTTGGGCGACACCATTACCGTGCCGACCCTCGATTCCCCGGTCCGTGTCAAGGTTCCCGCGGGCACCTCAGACAGACGTACGTTGCGCGTGCGCAACCGCGGCGTCGCCAAGCGTGGCGGCAAGTCCGGTGACCTTCTAGTTACGGTCCAAGTGACCGTGCCAACGAATCTCGATGGCGCAGCAACCAGCGCTTTGCGCACTTACGCGCAGGCTGAACGGGACTCGGGCTTCGATCCGCGCGCTGGCTGGGAGGGCAACGTCTCCCACGGTAGTGCCGCGGGCAGCGCTTAAAGGAGGCAACGATGAGCAAGGAAAATCAGGCAGGCACCAAGGCGGTCTACGTGATTTCCGTTGCCGCCGAGCTCTCCGGTATGCATGCACAAACCCTGCGCACCTATGACCGCATCGGGCTCGTTTCGCCCGCTCGTACCCAGGGCGGTGGACGCCGTTACTCGGACCGGGACATCGAGTTGCTGCGCAAGATTCAGGCCCTCTCGCATGACGAAGGCGTGAACTTGGCAGGTATCAAGTCGATTATCGAGCTCACCGAGGAGCGCGACCAGCTGGAGGCCGAGCGCGATGCTTTGCTCGCCGAGGTGCAGCAACTGCGCGAGCAGGCAGGCATGCGCCAACCGCGCGGCGAACTTGTGCACGTTCCGCGGTCCACCTCAGTTGTGATGTGGACTCCGCGGCGAAACCGTCGCCGAAGCGAAGCAGGAAACGATTAGAACTACCCCCGCTATCTGGATTGGATATAAATCCGGGTACCGGGGTTTTTCTGTATTCAGTAGAACCAGGATGGCAGCTCATTAACCCCGTTGTGAAGGTTTGAGGCAAGGAAACAACAACATTTTGCAAAGCTTGTTATGATGGCAGCCAGAAATTGTGGGATGTCACACATTATCCAACAGGAGTGACGTCACGCAGTTGTATACAGCAACCCAACTTGTTGAAAAGAAAGGCTTCATCATGACCCACTACGCAAATCCCGGTACCGAAGGCGCTATCGTCAACTTCCGCGAGCGTTATGACAACTACATTGGCGGCGAATGGGTACCACCGGTCGACGGCGAGTACATGGACAACATCACGCCGGTCACTGGTGAGGTCTTTTGTCAGGTAGCCCGTGGTAAGGAAGCTGACATCAACCTGGCTATCGACGCTGCGGAGAAGGCCTTTGAAACCTTCGGCAAGACCACTCCGGCTGAGCGCGCGCTGCTCCTGCACCGTATTGCGGATCGCATTGAGGAAAACCTCGAGAAGATCGCCGTGGCCGAGACCTGGGAGAACGGCAAGGCGGTGCGCGAGACCCTCGCGGCGGACATCCCACTCGCCGTCGATCACTTCCGCTACTTCGCTGGTGCCATTCGTGCGCAGGAAGGCCGCCTTTCGCAGATCGACCAAGACACCGTGGCTTATCACTTCCACGAGCCGCTTGGCGTCGTGGGGCAGATCATTCCGTGGAACTTCCCGCTGCTCATGGCCGCTTGGAAGATCGCGCCTGCCCTGGCCGCCGGCAATACCATCGTCATGAAGCCAGCCGAGCAGACCCCGGCGTCCATTCTTCTGCTCATCGATATCATCGGTGACCTTCTCCCCAAGGGCGTGCTCAACATTGTCAACGGCATTGGTGAGGAGGCCGGAACGGCCCTGTCCGGCTCCGATCGCATTGCCAAGATTGCGTTCACCGGCTCCACCCCAGTGGGCAAGATCATCAACAAGGCCGCAGCTGACAAGGTCATCCCCGTCACCCTCGAGCTGGGCGGCAAGTCCCCGTCCATCTTCTTCGCGGACATCATGGACAAGGATGACGCCTACCTCGAGAAGTGCGTCGAAGGCTTCGTTATGTTTGCACTCAACCAGGGCGAGGTGTGTACCTGCCCATCGCGTGCGCTCATCCACGAAGACATCGCGGACAAGTTCCTCGAGCTGGCTGTCGAGCGCGTCAAGAAGATCAAGATCGGCCACCCGCTCGACACCGAGACCATGATGGGCGCGCAGGCCTCCCAGGAACAGATGGAAAAGATTTCCGAGTACCTGGAAATCGGCCCGAAGGAGGGCGCGGAGACCCTCGTCGGCGGCAACGTGAACAAGGTCGAAGGCCTCGAGAACGGCTACTACATCGAGCCAACCGTGTTCAAGGGCACCAACGACATGCGCATCTTCCGTGAAGAAATCTTCGGCCCGGTGCTCTCTGTGGCTACGTTCAAGACCTTCGAGGAAGCCATCCAGATTGCAAATGACACAAACTTCGGCCTCGGCGCCGGTGTCTGGTCGCGCCACCAGAACACCTGCTACCGCGCGGGCCGCGAGATTCAGGCGGGCCGCGTGTGGGTCAACCACTACCACGTCTACCCAGCGCACAGCGCGTTTGGCGGCTACAAGGAGTCCGGCATCGGCCGTGAGAACCACCTCATGATGCTGGCCCACTACCAGGAGACCAAGAACATGCTGGTGTCCTACTCCGAGGAGCACGCTGGTCTCTTCTAAGTCTCTCGTTTCGAGCAGCTGCTGCTTGGGTTAGCGCCGAGCAATCCTTCCTAGGCCCCGCAGGAATGCGGGGTCTTCGAAGTATGAGCTGTGGTCACCGGGCAGACGGTTAGCCCCTGGCAGGGGTGTGGCGCCGAAGGCCGCGGAGCTCGGGTCCGGGCCGTGGATTCCACCGCCTGGGCCTGTGGTGGTGCCGATGGGATCGTGCGCGTTTGTCGACGCCCATGTGCGCGCTCTTAGCTCGCTAGCTGTTGCGGCATCGGTGCCGGGGCTGCCGACGAAGACCACGTCATCCGCAACGTTGTCGGCGCGCACTGCCTTTCCCGCCACCACAGAACCGTAGGAATAGCCCACGATTATTCGCTGCGCGCTAGGAAAGCGCTGGCCCACGGCGCGCTGGAAGCGCTGTAAATCCTGCGCGCCGCGTGTAGCTGGTGCCTCGTGCAGTGCCCCGCTTAGGTTGCGTGGCGCGGAGTATCCCATCCACGCCACGGCTGGACCGCCGGTCGCGTGGGCGATTACCCGCGCGCGTTCGATGCCCCGCTGCCAGCCGCCGGGGTCCGAGGAACCAACGCCGCCGATAAACGTGGTGACGCTAGCGGCCGCGGTTCCCACCTTTGTCGGATCGACAAGCACCGCGACTCGGCCGGGACCTGATTCGAGAATCTTTACGTCGGGATTGTTGGCGGTAAGGGCGGCTGCCTCCGGTGGGGCGGTGCTCAGTTGCATTTGGTGCAGGCTGTCTAAAGGCAGCTCGGAGAAGTCTTCGAAGTAGCTGCCGCCCGGGGCGAGCTCCGGGGTGCATAGTGCATCGATTTGGGCGGCGCAGGTCCAGTCGAGGGCGTCAGCAAGAGCGTCAAGTGCATTCAACATTGTGCCCAGCTGAGTGGACCACGGCTGGACCTCATCCATTCGGGTAAGCATGCCGATTGCCTGGGCGCGGAGTTCTTCGACGCGAGTAAGTAAGGGTTGGTAGCTCTCCAACACCAGTGCCGCGGCGCGCATGGCCTCGGCGGGAATCATGAGCTGGCCGGTGGTGGCCGAAAGCTGGCTCCGGGCGGCCTCCGCAAAGTCTCCGAAAATTGGCAGGCGTACCCAATGATCGAGCGAACCCTTAATAAATAAGTCGAGCTCAGCGCCTGAGTTGTGGAGGTGTCGCGCGCTCAGTGTGAGGCTTGCCGCACGATTCATCGCAGGCCCCCGTCCAGTGTCTGTGCCAGTTCCATGTCTAAATGTTGGGCATGGCCCAGGAATTGATCGAGGTTGTTAAGGGCGGCGTCGTGAAGCGCGGCGTTCTTGCTCAGCGTTGAATCCCACTTAGCCTGAATGCGGGCCAGCGCCGTTGCGGTGCGCGGGTACTCAGGCGGTGGGGGAGCTGTTGCGACGTGCCGGCGGCCAAGAAGGGAACTGACGGTGGAACGGGCGGAATCTGCGATAAAGAATTTCATAAACTCAGCCTTGCGGAAGATGTCAAGGATTTTCCATACCCAAATTCTCTGCGAGGGCAGATCTGTGGATAACTCATCGCGACTTGCGCTATTTTGGGTAGTCATGTTGGTAGCTGCAGTGCAAATTCAGACCGGCGGAGACATCGAGGAGAACCTCGAGTTGGCCGTGGAGAAAATCCGTGAGGCCGCGGAAGGCGGTGCGCAGCTCATCGTGCTGCCGGAGGCTACCTCCCAAGCTTTCGGAGCGGGTCGCCTCGACAAGCAGGCACAGGGACTCGACGGCAACTTCGTGACCACCATTCGTGCGGTGGCGCAGCAGCTCGGTGTCACCGTGGTGCTGGGCATGTTCACCCCAGCGGACACCGTGGAACGCGACGGCAAGACCATCAACCGCGTCACCAACACGGCCTTGATCGCTGGCCCCGATATCTTGGGCGGTTACGAGAAGATTCACACCTACGACGCCTTCAATTACAAGGAATCCGACACGGTGCGCCCGGGTGAGGCGCTTGTGGCTTTCGACGTCGCCGGCATCACCGTGGGCGTGGCAATCTGCTATGACATCCGCTTCCCAGAGCAGTTCAAAGAGCTGGCTCGCCAAGGCGCCCAGGTCATCGTGGTGCCTACGAGCTGGGCCGATGGCCCGGGCAAGCTCGACCAGTGGCGCCTGCTCAGTGCGGCGCGCGCGTTGGATTCCACCTCTTACATCGTCGCGGCAGGTCAAGCCCGCCCGGGTGGCAAGGAAAAGGCCGGTGAGGATTCTGGCCCCACCGGCATTGGTCACTCCGTTGTCGTGGCACCTGACGGCACCCGCGTAGTTGAAGCCGGCTACGAACCGGAGATCATCTATGCCGAAATTGATGCCGATCTCGTGGAGGAGACGCGCAAGGCAATCCCTGTGCTCGAGGCTTAAGGCTCGCCCACCACGCTATTGCTTTGTCCACTCGGACTTTTTCCATGCAGCCCATGCATCCCAGTCCTCCCAGCCGTCGAGATCGGCTGCGGAAGTTGCCCACTCATGTCCGCGCTGCCAGGACGTTTCTTCGATGTGCTCAACTGGGACCCCGTGGTTGAGCAGCGCTTCGCGGGAAACCTCCACGCGGTCGGCTGGGCCAACCAAGATGAAGCGCTTGCGCTTAGCTGCCGTGCCCTCGTGCAGGAGGACAGTCCCCATAGGGTCTTCGGTGGACTCCACACTAAAGCCCTCCGCCTGCGGCTGCGCGCCCAGCAACCACGGGTCTTGAGCGCTGCGCGAGACGCGGTGCAGCGAAAGTCGCGGTGCAAGGGCTTGGACGTTGGCTTGGAAATGCGTGTCGTAGTGCTCGCCCGGGGAGGGCATCACGCTGTAGATGCTGAGTCCTGCGGGAAGGTCATTGGAGTTCAAGCAATCCAGCAGCGCTGCGCGTGCGGCTGCCCAGCCGGTTCCGAAGCTAATCAAGGCGGTACCTGCTTGGCCTGCTTGCGAAGCAGCTTTGGTACGCAGCTCAAGCGGCTCGCCGGCAGGCGCGCCCAAAGTCCACCAGTCCCCAGGTTTGGCCTTGGCCAGCATGGAGGAGGCGTCGCCAGCTAGCGCCACGTGGAAGGTCAGCTGCCCGGTCGCATCGGCGGGGTGGGCTGGAGTGAGCATGCGCCATGTGCCGGGCAGCAGCTGCGAGGTGACGGGAAAGTGCTGGCCGGTTTGGTAGTCAATGGGAGCGCCGGATTCCACCCGGATGATGGCGGTCTTGCGGTTGGGGTGCTCGACCGCCACGACCTGGGCGCTGTGTGCGGGGGCGATGCCGGCGACGTCGTCAGCATGCGCTGCCTCCGCCATGGCTTGGCACACCATGTGGAGGGCGCGAGTGGCCACCTGCTGTTGGTGGCTGGTGAGTGCTAGGGCTTCGAAGCCTTTAATGAGGGAAGCTTCGAACTTGGGATAGATTTCCGGCGGGAAGCCGTGGCGGCGGTGTTCGCGGCCGAGTTGCTTGATGCGCTCGAGAGTTTCCGCGGGCACTGTGCCGTCGTCTTCGGCGGCGTCGAGTACCCAGGCCACGGCCGGGCCGAGCGCAGGGTGCGTATCGCGCATGGACAGGGCGAAAATCTGGCGTGACTCCGCCACGGTGGCGAAGAAGTGCTCGTGCACCGCGTCGCGGTAATCGTCAGCGTGTCTGCGTACGTGTTCGCCCAATTCCTTCATGTCAATCAATCCTACTTGGGGCCTTGGAAGAAAGAGGACGAAGGAAATGGGCTAGTCCCCCTCGGTTGAGCCTCGCTTCAGGCAATCTCGTAGCCAGTGACTGGGCCTTGGTCGTTCGGGATCCAACCGAGTTCCGGCGCTACGTGCTTGGCAAAGTTTTCTAGGATGCGCACGTTTACGTCCAAGCCCATGGTGGTGGGCACCGTGATGAGGAGCGTATCGGCGGCCATGATTGCCGGGTCAGCCTTGAGCTGTTCAATCAGCTTGTCCGGCTCGGCGGCGTAGGTGCGGCCGAAGGTGGAGGCGCCAACTTCTGGCAGGAAGCCCACCTGGTCGTGCCCGGTGGCCTGCATACCGAAGCGCTGCATATCTGCGCCATCGACGATGGGGAAGATGGAACGCGAGACGGAAACGCGCGGGGTCCAGCCGTGGCCAGCTTCCTTCCATGCGGCGCGGAAGCGGTTGATCTGGTCCACCTGAATCTCGCCGAGGGTCTCAGCGGAGGTTTCCGAAACGAGGGTGGAGGACATAAGGTTTACGCCATCCTTGGCGGCCTGCTCCGCGGTGCGGTGCGTGCCAGAACCCCAGAAGATGTTCTTGCGCAGCTCAGGGGAGTGCGGGAAGACCGGCAGCTGGGAACCCGGCTGATACATGTTGGGGTACTGGTTCTCCAGCGGGGCGGCGGTGGCCATGCCATAGCCGTCGATGGCGGCCATGAACTTTTCGAAGTTGGCGCGGGCCAAGTCCGCGCCGTTGGGGGCCTCGGAACTGTAGCCGAAGGACTCCCAGCCGCGGTCGGCTACCTCGGGGGCGCCGCGGGAGACACCCAAGGCCACGCGGCCGCGTGCGATTTGGTTCAGGGAGGCTGCTTCCTCTGCCAGGTACAGCGGATTTTCGTAGCGCATATCGATAACGCCGGTGCCCACCTCGATGTGCTTGGTGGAACCCGCCACTGCGCCCAGGAGCGGCATCGGCGCGGAGGCTTGTGGCACGAAGTGGTGGACGCGGAAGGAGACGTTGTTGACGCCGATTTCGTCCGCGGCTTGTGCAAGGTCGAGGTGGATCTTGGCCATGTCCTCGGCCGACGGGCCGCGCTGTCCGCCGAAGGCGTAATGGCCAAAGCTCAGAAAGCCGAATGCTTTCATATCTAACTCCCTAATTTTATTGACGTAACAACAAAAGGTTAACACTTTTAGCTTGAAGCGTCGAGTGTGCGGAGAGCTTACACGGCAGCCCGCGCCGGGAGCCCGGCCTGACCGGCGCCGATGACGGCGAGGTGAAAGTGGGGCTGTGGGATGCCGGCGTTCGAATTTACTCTCGCCACTGTAATACCTAGGAGGGGTAAGCTTGTTGGGCAATGATTGAATTCGACAACGTCTCGGTCCAGTATCCGAGAACCCCGGCCCCCGCGGTGGAGAGCTTTTCCTATGCCCTGCAGCCGCGCAAGACCACCATTCTGGTAGGGCCTTCAGGCTGTGGGAAGACCACCCTTTTAAGGTTGGTTAACCGGATGGTGGAGCCATCCCAAGGTCGAGTGCTTATCGATGGCATTCCTGTGGTCGAACGCGATGCTGTGCATCTGCGCAGGTCAATTGGTTATGTAATGCAGAACTCCGGGCTTCTGCCGCACTTTACGGCGCTAGACAACGTGGCCGCGGTGGCCAGGCTGAGTGGGGCCACTAAAAAGCAAGCGCGGGAACAGGCGGCCCAGTGGCTGGAGCGAGTCCACGTCGCCTCCGAATTCTTCGACCGCTACCCAGGTGAGCTCTCCGGCGGCCAGGCGCAACGCGTGGGCGTGGCCCGTGGCCTCGTGGCCGACCCCGACATCGTGCTCATGGACGAGCCTTTTGGCGCTGTTGATCCAGTGGTGCGCCGCGAGTTGCAGCGTGAGGTCCTGCAGCTGCAGGAGGACATAGGCAAGACCATCCTCATGGTCACCCATGACGTTGATGAGGCATTTTTGCTTGGCGACGACGTGGTGCTCCTCGGAGAGCGCGCCCACATTCGTCAGCACGGCAAAGCGGAGGAATTCATTACGAGCCCCGCCAGCACCGAGGTTGAGCACTTCGTGGGGTTGGAAGCCAAGCGCCTCCATGTTGAGACCTGCGACGGGCGCAAGGTGTTGGTGGGCGAAGACGGAGCGGTGGCCGGAATATTGGCGGATGGTCCCGCATGAAGTGGGACTGGTTAAGCAGCAACTTTTCGCGCTTAGTGGAGCTGGGCATCGCGCACGCTAACTTGGCGTGGCCGCCTATCCTGCTTGCTTTGTTGGTGGCGCTGCCAATTGGCTGGGTGGCGCACCGCTACCGGCGAATTCGCGAGATCGTCGTGGGCGTGAGCAGCGCGCTCTACATCATTCCTTCGTTGGCGCTGTTTATCTTGCTGCCTTTGGTTATTGGAACTTCGGTGTTGTCGTCACTCAACGTGATCATCGCGATGACACTGTACGGGCTGGCCTTGCAAGTGCGCTCCACGGCGGATTCCTTCGACACCGTCCCAGCGGCGGTGGCTTCTGCGGCGACCGCGATGGGATACTCGCCGCTGCAGCGAGTGTTCCAGGTGGAGCTACCCCTTGCAGGACCTGGCATTATCGCCGGCCTGCGCGTGGTCTCTGCCTCGACGATTTCGCTCATCTCAGTGGGTGCACTGGTGGGCGTGCACTCTTTGGGCACGCTTTTTACCGAAGGGTTCCAGCGCAACTTTCCCACGCAGATCATCGCGGGTTTTGTAGGTACCGTGTTGCTCGCTGTGCTCTTTGACCTGCTGCTTGTCCTTATCGGGCGTGTGCTGCTGCCCTGGGCTAGGAAAGCGTCATGAACTTTTTTCTAGAGGCCTTGTCATTCATCGCTGATGGCGCGAATTGGAGCGGTGCAAACGGGTTGCGGCAGCGCCTGTTGGCACACTTGGGCTATACCCTCGCGGCAGTGACAATCGCAGCGGTCGTCGCTTTGCCCTTGGGTGTCCTGATGGGGCACACGCGTCGCGGCGTGAACGGTGTCGTTGCTGTGTCGGGCGCATTGCGCGCGTTGCCTTCTTTGGGTCTGCTGACCTGGCTGACCCTGGAGTTTAGTTTCGGGGTGCGCATTCCCGTAATTCCGGCGATTGTAACGCTCGTCATTTTGGCTATCCCGCCGATGCTGGCGGGGACAGTTACCGGCGTGACGGCCATTCCGCGCGGGGTGGTGGACTCGGCCCGAGCTGCGGGATTTAGCGAATCTGACATTGTGCGGCAGGTGGAGCTGCCGCTTGCCGCGCCTTCCATCGTGGGCGGCATACGCTCTGCGGCGGTCCAGGTGCTGGCCACCGCGACCATCGTGGCTTATATCGGGTTGTCTGGGCTGGGCCGCTACCTCATTGATGGCTTGGCGCTGCGTGACTACCCGCAGATGCTTGTCGGCGCACTCATGGTGGCTCTTTTGGCATTTGCTGTCGACGGTGTCTTGGCGCTGTGCCAGCGATTGCTACGCCCGAATACGGGCATGCGGAACTAAGTCTGTGGCTGGAGGTAGCTACAAGAGTTGGACTCTGAGGAGGCATATAAAGCAGTCATGACGGAATGAATCTGGGTACCGTGGAGTTAGTGCAGTTAAAACCTCAACAGTTTTGTCACTACGTCTAGATACAACGCTCCTTACTCCCTAGCCCGGAAGGTATGTCTCATGCGCTCATTTTCACTTCTTCACTCTGGCCTGCAGCGCGGTACCTTGCCTCGCGGCGTGGCCGCGGTTTGTGCAGCTGTCACCAGCGCGGCCCTTCTGGCGTCGTGCAGCTCCGCGGATCCTACGGCGGAGCCGGGGGCGTCGGAAAGCGCCGGCGATAGCAAGACCATCGTCATCGGTACCGCAAACTTCCCAGAGTCCGAGATCTTGGGCCAACTGTGGGCCGCGACCTTGGAGGACGCAGGCTTCGATGTCGAAGTGAAGTCCGGGATTGGTTCCCGCGAGATTTATATGAAGGCCCTGGAAGAGGGAACTGTGGACATTGTGCCGGAATACACCGGCAACTTGGCGCAGTTCTACAAGGCGAAACTTCCTAGCGGGGCTGATGAACAGAAGGTTTATGAGGCACTCGAAGGCGTGCTGCCCGAAGCGCTTGCCGCTGGCGCATTCGCCCCCGCGGAATCGAAGGACGCCTATCATGTGACGCCTGAGGTAGCGAAGAAATACAAGCTGGCTTCCCTCGCTGACCTGAAGAACTTGGACGAGATTAAACTGGCGGGAAACCCGGAGCTTGCGGAGCGTCCGTATGGCCCACGCGGACTCAGTCAAACCTATGGCGTGGACGAGGACAAGTTCACCATGCACGCAATTTCCGATGGTGGCGGCCCGCTGACTATTGCGGCGCTTTTGGAGGGTGAGGCCAACGTGGCAGATATTTACACCACCTCGCCCATCCTGGATCGTGATGGCAAAGAGGTAAAACTTGTGCGCCTGGAAGATCCCCAGAACCTGGTGGCCCCGCAGAATGTTGTACCTGTCTACCGCAGTGCGGATGTTCCGCAAAAGGCAGTGGAGGCACTCGATAAGTTTGATGGAAACTTAAAGACTGAAGACCTTGTAGCGATGAACTTAAGAAATTCCGGTAATGAGAAGGCGGAGCCGGCTGCTATCGCCCGCGATTTTATTGACGCGTCTTAAAATTTTCCCTTATTTGGAGACGATTTTTCAATTCCTTCCTGACTTCCTGATTACCTGCACCGGCGCAAACTGGAATACCTACGCGGACTTGACCTCCGGGAGCGCGCTGAACATATTTATGATTCGCTTCCTGAGGATGCTTCCCTAATCTCGCGTACATTGGCAATGCCTGTGGCGTATATCGACATGGCTGTTTCGCGGCCAGTGCTTCTGCCGATGTTTCTGTTTAACCTGGGAAAGGGCGGGCAGCGTGCTCGTAGTACGGCGACCTAGCTCTACTTTTGCGGTTTCCTCCTAATTTTCGGGGAAGGCCGCATTTCTTATGCATTGTGGTTGTGCAGGGTGGCTCTGCGCCCGGCATTCAAAACTTGAGTCTGCTACGCTCAGGCGGGAAAGATGGAAAAATTTGAAGTTGAGTGGAACAAACTCAACTTTATGTGCGTTGAGATAAGTAGCAGCGAAGGAAAAGTCCTTCGAGCTGTGGAAACATAACAAATCTAACTTCACAAACTCCGACTTAACTTCCAAGGAGGAAGCCATGAGTGCTTTCAACCCCACCACCAAAACCCAAGAGGCCCTGCAGCAAGCGCTGCAGACTGCCTCGTCCAATGGCAACCCGGACATCCGCCCGGCCCACCTGCTCGCTGCAATCCTTAGCCAAGAAGAGGGCATTGCGGCCCCGGTCCTGAAGGCCACTGGCGTGGATCCGGAGACCGTGCTCAAGGAAGCGCGCGGCCTTGTTGATTCCTACCCCAAGGCTGAGGGTTCCGGGATGGCGAATCCCAACTTTAACCGCGACGGGCTCAACGTCCTGACCCGCGCGCAGGAGCTCGCCGGCGAGCTCGGTGATGAGTACGTCTCCACCGAGGTGCTGCTGGCAGCTATCGCAGGGTCCAAGACGGATGCTGCTGAGCTGCTTACCTCACGCGGCGCCACTTTCGACGCCCTCAAGGGCGCTTTCCCCTCCGTGCGCGGTGCGGCCAAGGTGACCTCTGAAAATCCCGAAGAACAGTTCCAGGCACTTGAGAAGTACGCCACCGACCTGACCGCTCGTGCGCGTGAAGGCAAGATCGACCCGGTCATCGGCCGTGACCAGGAAATCCGCCGCGTGGTTCAGGTCTTGAGCCGCCGCACCAAGAACAACCCGGTCCTCATCGGTGAGCCCGGTGTTGGTAAGACCGCCATCGTTGAAGGCCTGGCCCGTCGCATTGTGGCTGGTGACGTACCTGAGTCCCTCAAGGGCAAGACCTTGCTGAGCCTGGATTTGGGCTCGATGGTCGCCGGTGCGAAGTACCGCGGTGAATTCGAGGAGCGCCTCAAGGCTGTCCTCGATGAAATTAAGGCTTCCGACGGCCAGATCATCACCTTCATCGACGAGCTGCACACTATCGTCGGCGCAGGCGCCACGGGTGAAGGCTCGATGGACGCCGGCAACATGATTAAGCCGATGCTGGCTCGTGGCGAGCTGCGCCTCGTGGGCGCAACCACCCTCGACGAGTACCGTAAGTACATCGAGAAGGATGCTGCGCTTGAGCGCCGCTTCCAGCAGGTTTATGCCGCTGAGCCTTCCGTCGAGGACACCGTTGGTATCTTGCGTGGCCTGAAGGAGCGCTACGAGGTGCACCACGGTGTGCGCATCATGGACTCCGCGCTGGTTGCTGCGGCCGAGCTGTCGAACCGCTACATCACCAACCGCTTCCTGCCAGATAAGGCAATCGACCTCGTGGACGAGGCTGGGTCCCGCCTGCGCATGGAAATTGACTCCTCCCCGCAGGAGATCGACGAACTCGAGCGCGTGGTCCGCCGTATGGAAATCGAGGAGCTGGCGCTCAAGAAGGAGACCGATGCTGCCTCCCAGGATCGACTTTCCAAGCTGCAGCAGGAGCTGGCTGACGAGCGCGAGAAGCTCGGTGAGCTCAAGGCTCGCTGGGTCAACGAGAAGAAGGCTATCGATGAGGTCCAGCAAGCGAAGGAAGAGCTCGAGGACCTGAAGCGCCAGGCTGAGATTGCAGAGCGCGACGGTGACTACGAGTTGACTTCCGAGCTGCGTTACGGCCGCATTCCGGAGCTGGAGAAGCAGGTTGCCGACGCTGAGATTCGCGCCAACGCACAGGCCAACACCATGCTGACCGAGGAAGTCACCCCGGACACCATCGCTGAGGTCGTCTCCGCATGGACCGGCATCCCGGCTGGCAAGATGCTGCAGGGCGAGACCCAGAAGCTGCTCAACATGGAGGCCGAGCTGGGCCGCCGCGTGGTGGGTCAGAAAGAAGCGGTCAAGGCCGTCTCCGATGCCGTGCGCCGCGCTCGCGCGGGCGTTGCTGACCCGAACCGCCCGACCGGTTCCTTCCTCTTCTTGGGCCCGACGGGCGTTGGTAAGACAGAGCTGGCCAAGGCTCTGGCTGACTTCCTCTTCGACGATGAATCCGCCATGGTTCGCATCGATATGTCTGAGTACGGCGAGAAGCACTCCGTTGCGCGTCTTGTCGGTGCCCCTCCGGGATACGTTGGCTACGATGCCGGCGGCCAGCTCACGGAGGCCGTGCGTCGCCGCCCGTACACGCTCGTGCTTTTCGACGAAGTGGAAAAGGCGCACCAAGACGTCTTCGACGTTCTGCTGCAGGTTCTCGATGAGGGCCGCCTGACCGACGGCCAGGGCCGCACCGTGGACTTCCGCAATACGGTCATCATCCTGACCTCGAACCTCGGTGCTGGTGGCACCAAGGAGGAGGTCATGGAGGCCGTCAAGCGCAACTTCAAGCCGGAGTTCATTAACCGTCTCGATGATGTCGTGATGTTCGAGTCCCTGTCCTCCGAGCTGCTGGCCGGCATCGTCGACATCCAGCTCGATGCTCTGGCATCGAGGTTGCAAGGCCGTCGCCTCAACCTGCAGGTTTCCGACGCCGCCAAGCTGTGGCTCGCGGAGCGCGGCTATGACCCGGCTTATGGTGCCCGCCCGCTGCGCCGCCTAGTACAGCAGGCCATCGGCGACCAGCTGGCTCGCCAGTTGCTGGCTGGCGACGTCCTCGACGGCGACACCGTCCACGTCGATGTCGCTGAAGGCGGCGAGAGCCTCGAGCTCAAGGCACTCGGCTAAACGAAGTCGCGCGCACAACGCGCCTAAGTAGTAGCTAAACCAGGCACTGGAAGCCGCTGCAGCGGGGAAGACTCCATATAAGGAGCCTTCCCCGTTTCTTTAAAGAGAGTTTCCGCATGGGCGGCCCCTCGGCAGGAAACTCCGCGTGCCCTTAGAATCAGGGACATGAGCAATTTGGTTTCTCCGAGCGAACTCCAACAATCCATCTATCGCGGCGACCGCGTCGCAGTTCTGGCATCCCTATGGGCTCCCGGTGAAGGGGAGGCCTACAACCAGTTCACGTCCCTCCACATTCCTACGGCTCAGTTTGCCGAAGCCGCACACTCCTTCGTTGGCCTTCCAGGTTCCAAGGTGGGTCGTAACCCGCTTGTTAACCCGGAGCGTCTTCAGGAAAGCTGCGAGGAATGGGGCCTGCGCCCTGATTGGCAGATCGTGGTCTACGACGAGGGCCGTGGTCTCTTCTCTGCCCGCGCATGGTGGACCCTGCGCTGGGCAGGCTTTAAGAACGTTCGCATGCTCGACGGTGGCCTAGCCAACTGGCGTCGCCAGGGCTTTAATACATTGACCGGCCCGGGCAACCTGGGCCTAGCCACCGAAGTTGAGATCGTCCCAGGCTCGATGCCTACCGCGACTATCGAGGATGTCAAGGCACACGACGGCCTTCTCATCGACTCCCGCACAGCTAACCGCTTCGCTGGCCGCCGCGAGCACCTTGACCTCAAGGCTGGCCACATCCCAGGCGCTGTGAACCTCCCTGAGCGCTTGTTCCACAACCTGGATCAGACCATCAAGAGCGACGAGGAAATCCTCGACATCCTCGATGCTGCCGGAATCACGCAGGACAACGTCCAGGACGCAATCATCTACTCGGGCTCCGGCAACCACTCCGCGCTGACAATCGGCATCCTGGAGAACCTCGGTTTCACTGGCCTGCGCCACTTCGTCGGCGGTTGGTCTCAGTGGTCAGCTAATCCGGACAACCCAATCGAGCGCGGCGACCGCACCCACGTCTAAAAGCCAGCGCGCCAGCTCACGCACCCCAAGACTTCCTACTAAAGTCTTGGGGTGATGCCTTATCTAATCATTCTCCTCGCTCTTGCCTGCGGCGTCGCGGGCGTTGCCATCCTGCTTATAGAAAAGCGTCAACGTTCCGCTCAGCTTGGCGGCGTACCTACCCCTAATATCCCTGCCATCGAGACTGCCGAACCGGAAGCGCCGGAAAACCACCAGACCGCAACTCCAGCCCCGGTGGCGGCTCCGCATCCAGAACCTGAACCAGCCCCTGCCGCCAATATCGAGCCAGAACTGGCCGCCGAGCCGGTTGCCGAATCGGCACCAGAACCCACGCCAGAGTCGGGCGGTGGCCGCTCCCATGCCACACGAGCTCGCAGCTTCGTACCGGGCTCCATGCGCCGCGGCCGCAGGGCGTGGGGCGAAGAGCATGGTTTTGAGTACACCAAGCAGGACGATTACCTTGCCGATGAATGGATGCGCGGAGCCGCCGCTTTGGGCGCGGCGCCGAAGGACATCGTCGCAGGCTTCGTGCACGGCCACGAGATGCTGATGATGGACCTGGGCGGCATCAATGTCATGGCCATGCGCACTGGCGCTACCTCCGACATCGTGGTGGATTTCCGCCGCGTTGGGATTGAGGAGGAGTCAGCCTCGGAAGACCTATTCATGGTCGATGTAATCGAAGGCTTTGAAGTCTTCGCCACCGACGTGGGCGTCGGCAAGCGGCTCATCGATGAGCGCCTCGAAGTGGCGCTCCACCTCCTGCCCGCCGAAGTCACCGCTGTGTGGATGGAGTCCGAGTGGGTACTCGCGCAGACCGCCAAACACGCACGTGCCGCGGAGTGGGACGCCATGCTCGCCCCCATGGCCAAGCTTGCCGACGTCGCGCGTGTCCTCCCGCCGCGTTCTTCCGCGGCGCAAGTCCTCCGCGTCGAGGAGCTCGACCCTAGCCGTGAGATCCCCGCCCCTCCGCAGGCAGAGCCGACCGGCCCCACCCTGGTCCCAGACCACGAGGAGATCCAGCGCCCGCACATCCAGCGGCCTGAGGAGCCTGTGGAGCTGCCCAGCCGCACGCGCAGCGAAGTCCGCGGCGTAGTTGACCACAGCGCACTTGGCGCTGATGAAGTCGACGCCATTGCTGATGGTCGCGAGCGCCCGCTGCCCGATAAAGCACAGGCCCGTATGCGCCGCAACCTCAACCGCCGCTCGACCATCTTCGGTGACGAAGACTCGAACGAGTAGTCTTTAAATCGTCTAAACCTTAAAACCCCGCAAACAATCTAAAGCACTCAGCATTAACGCGAAGGAGCGCCATGAGCTTGGATTCACAGAAGAAGGCCCGTCTGGCAGAGCTGGTCAAGGAGCTCGCCGTTGTTCACGGCAAGGTCACCTTGTCCTCCGGTAAGGAAGCCGACTACTACGTCGACCTGCGCCGCGCGACCCTGCAGCATGAGGCTTCCCGCCTCATCGGCTCGCTGCTGCGTGAGCTCACCGCCGACTGGGATTACGTTGCCGTCGGTGGTCTGACCCTAGGCGCAGACCCGGTTGCTACCTCCGTGATGCACGCTGATGGTCGCGACATCGATGCCTTCGTCGTGCGCAAGGAAGCCAAGAAGCACGGCATGCAGCGCCGTATCGAGGGCTTCGACGTTGCAGGCCAGAAGGTGCTCGTTGTCGAAGACACCACCACCACGGGCAACTCCCCGCTGACCGCGGTGGCAGCACTGCGCGAGGCTGGCGCGGAGGTCGTCGGCGTGGCTACCGTCGTGGACCGCGCTACAGGTGCTGACAAGGTCATCGCTGAAGAGGGCTTGGAGTACCGCTACCTGCTGAGCTTGGAAGATCTTGACCTCGCCTAAGGAAGAACCCCGCGAGCGCTTGCAGGAGGAGACTTCTGCTAAGGGCCCTACCGAATGGAACGAAGGACGGCACGGAGTCGGCCCATGGGAAGGCCCGCTGCCGGAAGGTCCGCAGTACGATCCCGAGCTGCTTCGCGACGGCGATCACCGCAACGTGGTGGACGCCTACCGCTACTGGAGCAGGGAAGCTATTACCGCGGACATCGATAAGCGCAGGCATGCGCTCCACATCGCCATCGAGAACTTTGAGAATGACTCGAACATCGGCACCGTGGTCCGTACCGCCAACGCCTTTGCCGTGGATACCGTTCACATCGTGGGGCGTCGCCGGTGGAATCGCCGCGGCGCCATGGTGACTGACCGCTACCAACACCTGATGCACCATGCCACCGTCGCTGAGCTTCTGGAATGGGCGAGTGATAAGGGGCTTAGCGTTGTAGCGATCGACAACACTCCCGGCTGCGTTCCCCTTGAGACTGCGGAGCTTCCCGAGCGCTGCTTGTTACTGTTTGGCCAGGAAGGGCCTGGTGTCACCCAGGAGGCCCAGGACGCTGCGATGATGACGTGTTCCATCGCCCAATTTGGTTCGACGCGCTCGATTAATGCGGGCGTTGCAGCAGGCATTGCGATGCATGCCTGGATCCGTCAGCATGCTGACCTCGAGCAAGCTTGGTAAAAGCGTGGTAAATCACTATCCGGAATGGATAGGATGAAGTAACAAAAACATAATCGGGAGTGATTAACCAACTGTGGAAGAGACATGGGCTCACCGCGCTGACCTCGCGGAAACTGCCATCAATGATCGCCATGCGCAAGCCGTATGGTCAATCCCGCGTACCAATCTCGCGGTTGTGAGCTGGCCGCCGACGAGCAAGGAAAAGCTCTTCGTGCACTGGCACTATTGGTGGCAAGCTCACTATCTCGATTGCCTAGTCGATGCCGCGCTTCGTAACAACACCAAGGTACGTCGAGCCCGCATCGCGGACACCATGCGCGGTATCCGCCTGCGTAATCTTTCTCAGCTGAATGAAAATCGCTACTACGATGACAAGGCTTGGCTCGCACTCGCCATGGGGAGGGCGGAAAACCTCAAGAAGGTCAAGGTACACAAGCGCCTTGGCAGCTTGCAGCGCAATATTCGCGAAGGCGTTGACCCAACCATTGGTGTGCTGCCGTGGCGCGAAGGGGAGACCTTCCTCAACGTGCCGTCGAATGGCCCGGGCGCAATCATGTTGGCTCGCATGGGCCGCATCAACGAGGCCCGCCACATCGTGGACTGGATTTATGATCACCTCGTTGATGATGACGGATTCATCATGGACGGCATCCGCATGCGCATGGATGGTCCAGAGATTGTGAAGGCAATCCACCCGTACTGCCAGGGCGTCGTGCTGGGCGCGTGCTTGGAGATCGCGCTTGCACTGCGGGAAAAGGCTGGTCTGACCTCCCTCGAGCGCATCGATACCGTGCAAGAGGCCGAGCTGGCTGCGGATATGATGCACTACATCACCAACATTCGTGGCTTGGTCCAAGCGGTGGCGACGGGCATGGCGACTCCTTCCGGAGTTATCAACTGGAAGACGGGCGATGGTGATGGTGGCCTGTTCAAGGGCATCCTCGTGCGCTACCTTGCCGACGTCGCGGTGCGCTTGCCCGGCGATTCCCCGGCCAACCGGGCAACCAAGAAGCTGGCGGCGCGCATGGTGGTGGCTTCTGCGGAGTCGGTGTGGGAGCATCGCTTGGAAGTTGATGGTCTGCCGATCTTCGGATCCGACTGGACTGCCGATGCCCGCCTGCCGCACAACTATGGATTCGGGCCTAATACCCTCGGCGAAAAGGTCGGAATCATCCGCGTCGCTGAGCGCGATTTGTCGGTCCAATTGTCCGGTTGGATGCTCTTGGAGGCCTGCGCGAGGGTCACAAAGTACCAATCTGAAGAAGGATAAAAACGCATTACAAGCGTACTATTTTGTGGTTTTGCCTGCTTATTGCATGAGGCTTGGAACGCGCTAGCCTGCGTTAACTAACCTCACAAAATTTGTCGCGGCGAAAACGGACAAAAACAGGCATACTTGGGAACTGGAACGTGATTCTCCGAAACACACAAAGGATGGAACTTCATGCCAATCGCAACTCCTGAGGTCTATAACCAGATGCTTGACACCGCCAAGAAGGGCGGCTTCGCATTCCCGGCTATCAACTGCACCTCCTCCGAGACCATCAACGCCGCACTCCGTGGCTTTGCCGAGGCAGAGTCCGACGGCATCATCCAGTTCTCCACCGGCGGCGCTGAGTTCGGCTCCGGTCTGTCCGTGAAGAACAAGGTTGCAGGCGCTCAAGCTCTGGCTGCTTTCGCTTACGAGGCAGCAAAGCACTATGGCATCAACGTTGCACTGCACACGGACCACTGCCAGAAGGAAGTTCTGGACGAGTACGTCCGCCCGCTCATCGCCATCTCCCAGGAGCGCGTTGACCGCGGCGAGCTGCCTCTCTTCCAGTCCCACATGTGGGACGGCTCCGCTATTCCAATCGACGAGAACCTCGTCATCGCACAGGAGCTGTTGGAGAAAGCACACAACGCAAACATCATCCTTGAGGTTGAGATCGGCGTCGTCGGCGGCGAAGAGGACGGCGTTCAGGCTAAGGCTGGCGCAAACCTCTACACCTCCACCGAGGACTTTGAGAAGACCGTCGACGCACTGGGCACCGGTGAGAAGGGTCGCTACCTGCTGGCTGCTACCTTCGGCAACGTTCATGGCGTCTACAAGCCAGGGAACGTGAAGCTGCGCCCAGAGGTTCTTGATGAGGGCCAGAAGGCTGCCATCAAGAAGCTTGGCCTGGATGAGAACGCTCAGCCGTTCGACTTCGTCTTCCACGGTGGCTCTGGCTCTGAGAAGGAGAAGATTGAGCAGGCTCTGTCCTACGGCGTTGTGAAGATGAACGTTGACACTGACACCCAGTACGCGTTCACCAACCCAGTTGCTCGCCACATGTTCGAGAACTACGACGGAGTCTTCAAGATCGACGGCGAGGTCGGCAACAAGAAGGTTTACGACCCACGCTCCTACATGAAGAAGGCTGAGCAGTCCATGGCTGACCGTGTTGTCGAGGCCTGCACCGACCTGCACTCCGTGGGCAAGACCGTTTCCAAGTAAGGCTGACCACCAAACCCACACCACACAGAGCCGTTCCTCCACACCCCGCAGCCGCAGGGAGGGAGGAGCGGCTTTGCTGCGTTTAGCGTCAAAGAATGCCCCGGCAAAGTTCCTGGCAAAGTCCCTGGTCAAAATCCTCGCCCGAATCAAGACCGGTATCAAAACCCAAATGGTGAGGTCACCGTGCAACAAAAGGGACTAGTGTAAGCCAATGGGGCAAATGGGAACCGCAAATGGTGAGATCAGCTCACCATCTAGAGCGAACCCAGCCACGACCCAGGCCGACCCCAACCAGAGCCAAGCAATCCACACGGGCGAACTAAGATAGGGAAACTATGGCGGATGACAAAAACACAAGCACAACTCGGCGGGTGAAACTTAGCACTCGCGAACAGCTGCGCAGCGTCGACCGCTCGGTGAAGTCGCGGTTCGCACGCGTGAAGTCGCGCTTCATGTTTATCCTGCAGTCAACGCTGGGAGCGGGCTTGGCATTCTTCGTCGCCCACGTGGTCTTTGGCCACTCACAGCCATTCTTCGCACCGATGTCGGTCATCATCATCCTCGGTCTTTCCGGCAGTGACCGTCTCAAACGTGCAGTGGACCTGTCTATCGGCGGCATTGTTGGCGTCATCGTGGGTACTCTGCTCGTCGACGGCGTGGGTACCGGCCCCGTCCACATGACCATCATCATCGGTTGCTCGCTGCTGATTGCCTCCTTTGTCACGAGTTCGCAGCTGGTCAGTAACCAGATCGCCATCGGCGCCATTCTGATTGCCACCATCATGCCGCCTGAAGAAATGGGTGGTCTCTCCCGCGCGATCGACGCCATCATCGGTGCGGTCATCGGTATCAGCATGGTTGCACTCATTCCTACATCCCCATTGCGTGCGGTACGCAAGGAAATCTCCAAGGTGTTGGGAGTGGCCTCATCAGTGCTTTCCGACGTCGCAGAAGGCTTGCGCGCCAACGACCCCCGGACGATTTTGGAAGCTCGTGATGCGGTACGTGGCACCCAGGGGGACATCAACAGCATGCTGAATGCCGCCAAAGGCGGGGCCGAAACCGTTAAGGTCTCGCCGTTTCTATGGAGCCGGCAGCGTAACGTGAAGTCGCTTGAACGCATTCTTACCCCAGTGGACAACGCGGTGCGCGGTGTGCGCGTGCTGTCCCGCCGTGCGTTGGTCCTTGCCGAGGACGGGGACCACGTGACCGACGAACAGATCGAGCTAATCGACGAGCTTTCCGACGTCACGATGGAACTCTCCGAGCTGTATGCCCAGGAATCCTCCAATGAGAGCCGTGCCAACGAGGCTGTGGTGATTCCAGAGATAGTGCGGAAGCTGCGCATTCTTGGCGCGCGATCGACCATGGAAGTGATCGGCGAGGACGGGGTGCTTTCTGCCTATTCAATGCTGGCGCAAACGCGCTCTATCATCGTGGATCTGCTCATGGTGTCCGGCATGTCGCGTGAATCTGCGGTGGCGCAACTGGCGCCGACCTCCGACCATCCGGCGTATCCACCAGAAGTGTGGGACGGCGAATAGAGACGAGAAAGGGTCCGCCGTTACGGACGAACCACCTGCAGATCGCGCAGGTGACGGTAGAACGTCACGCGGTTGACTGGGCGCTTGGCGCCGACACCATCGACCACGACGCGCAGCTCAGGGCCACCTGCCTGAACTGCACGGCCGGTGCATACGGTATCTTCATCAAGCTGTCCTGGTGCGGCCGGTGAGGAGAACTTCGAACGCAGCCAGGCGCCGAAACCGGATGGCTTAGCCGTGTCCGCAGCAAGGCCGAACGACGCCGACGCGGCGACGGGGGAGACGGCTTTTGCTGCGAGGATTCCCGGTGCATCGACCATGGGGACCAAGCGCGCACCGTACGTTCCGATCCCAGTGGTATTGGTGGCTTCGTGGCGAACCACCACGTGGTCATCGACGATGATCTCGCCCGTGATCTCACCGTTGCTCCACTCTGAGATGGAAGCGGAACCAGCGATGGCTAGGCCGGCGTCGTTACGGATGAGTGGTGCCGGGCGCACTGGCGCGCTCAGCGCGACGCTCAATGCAGACTCGAAATCGGTGGGCAGGCCCCAGTTGCGGGCAACCGTCGACTCCTTCACGGGCACGAAACCCAGCTCGGCCCACAGGTAGTCGCTACGCATCATGCGAGTAAGCACGGCGGATAAAGCGGCATCGGTCCCCACCACGACGACGCGTAGCGGATCCTTAAGGTGCGGTGCTTGCGGCGCGAGCTCGGGGGTGCCGAGGTGGCGCACATCTGGCTGGGCCGCGATCTCGTCGAGCGTAGGCGTGGGATCGTGGGGGAGTGCGATGGCAGCGGCGTCGTCAAGCACGCGTAGCTCTTTACGGGTGGGAACCGCGCTGACGTCGAGAAGTGTGGCTTCAGCGGGCAGTTCTAAGGAGACGTCGCTGCCGCACCGAATAACAAAGAGAGCCACCGTTTGAGACCTTGCCTTTCCAGGGGTGTTGCCCGGCAGTGCGCGGGCCGTAACCCTTTCACCCTACAGCGCGTAGTACCCCCATGAGTAACGGCCGATTGGGGTGTACGGGGTCACATATGGCTATATTCTTATTCCGCATAACTTTCTACTTGGTGTCCTGGCACGTGCTCGGGCGCAAAAGCTATTTTCCAAACAATTTCGCGGAGGCTCCATCGTGGCTATTGAATTCACCATGATCCAGTCCATCGGCATCGCTGTTGTGTTGCTTATGCTGGGTCTCTGGCTCAAGCAGCGCATCTACTTCTTTGAACGTTTTGCCATCCCCGCCCCTGTTATCGGCGGGTTCCTTTTTGCCATCATCAACCTGGTCCTGCACCAGACCGGCATTTTGGAGATCACCTTTGATACCACGCTGCAAAGCTTCTTCATGGTTATCTTCTTCACCACGGTGGGTTACGGCGCATCTCTGAAGGTGCTGCGCGCTGCTGGCCCAAAGGTCATGCTCTTCCTGGTTGTGGCCCTGGTTCTGACGATTCTGCAGAACGTCGTGGCAGTGGGACTGGCGCCCCTCGTTGGCGTTGACGCGCAGCTCGCGCTCATGACGGGCTCCGTTTCGATGACCGGTGGCCACGGAGTTTCCGGCGGTATTGCTCCTCTCGTGGAAGAAGGCGGCGTGACCGGTGCTGAGACCGTGGCCTACACTGCAGCGACGTTCGGCCTGGTTATTGGCTCGCTCATGGGCGGACCGTTGGCGAACCGCTTGATCCTGAAGAACAAGTTGATGGACAAGGAATCCGCTGAGGTTGACATTGACGAGTCCATCCTGCAGCACGTATCTCGCAAACTGCGTGGCGACGCCGTGCTGCACGCCTTTGTGATGATCCTCGTGGCGATGCTGCTGGGCAGCTTCCTGACCGACGCAATGAACTACCTCGTGGGTCTGCTCACCGACAAGGCTGCGTTCCCGCTCTACTTCGGCTCCATGATCGTGGCCATCATCCTGCGTTATATCAATGACAGCCGTGAACAGAAGATGTACAAGGAATTGGTTCCGACCCAAGAGGTGGAGATCATCGGTGTCATTGGCCTGAACTTCTTCTTGGCTATGGCTCTCATGAGCATCAAGCTGTGGGAGCTGGCTGAGCTGGCTATCCCGATGCTTATTCTGCTGCTCGCGCAGACCATCCTCATGTGGCTCTTCGCCAACTTTGTCACCTTCCGCGTCATGGGCCGCGATTACGATGCCGCCGTACTCACCGCTGGTCACTGTGGTTTCGGCATGGGTGCAACCCCGAACGGTATGGCCAACATGGACTCGGTGGTCACCAAATTCAAGGAATCCAAACTGGCGTTCTTCATTCTGCCGATTATCGGTGGCATGTTTATTGACTTTGCCAACATCGTGAACATCCTGGTGTTCCTCAACTTGGCATAAGCCAATCCATTAGGCCATCTCCCCGTCAATTTAGCCCAGCGTATTCAAGCTGGCAGGAGGCGTACTCGCCGAAGAATTGTCGGGATTTGGCATAAGCATGTCACATTAGCCACCGCTACCCATGGTCTAGGGGTAAAGTAGTTGCGTATTTGGCTTCAATCATTAGGAAGTGACTCCCAAATGGCAGCAATCGTCATCGTTGGCGCTCAGTGGGGCGACGAAGGTAAAGGTAAGGCCACCGACATCCTCGGTGGCAAGGTTGACTACGTAGTCAAGCCGAATGGCGGCAACAACGCTGGCCATACTGTTGTAGTTGGCGGCGAGAAGTATGAGCTCAAGCTCCTTCCCGCCGGCATTCTCTCTGAGAACGCAATTCCGGTGCTGGGCAATGGCGTGGTTATCAATCTCGAGGCCCTCTTTGATGAGATCGACGGCCTTGAGGCACGCGGCGCGAATGCCTCGCGCCTGCGTATCTCCGCGAACGCTCATCTTGTGGCGCCGTACCACCAGACTTTGGACCGCGTGCAGGAGCGTTTCTTGGGCAAGCGCGCCATTGGCACCACGGGCCGCGGCATCGGTCCGGCTTATTCTGACAAGGTCGCCCGTATTGGCATCCGCGTGCAGGACATCTTCGATGAGTCCATCCTGCGCCAGAAGGTTGAGTCTGCGTTGGACATCAAGAACCAGATGCTGGTGAAGATGTACAACCGCAAGGCAATTGACCCAGAGCAAATCGTGGAGTACTTCCTGAGCTACCGCGACCGTTTGGCTCCCATGGTTATTGATGCTGAACTGGAACTCAACAAGGCTCTTGAGGCTGGTAAGCACGTCCTCATGGAGGGCGGCCAGGCAACGATGCTGGACGTTGACCACGGAACTTACCCGTTCGTGACCTCCTCCAACCCATCTGCCGGCGGTGCTTCGGTGGGCTCGGGTATTGGCCCGACCCGTATTAAAACCTCGTTGGGCATCATCAAGGCCTACACCACCCGCGTGGGTGCCGGCCCGTTCCCGACCGAGCTCTTCGACAAGTGGGGCGAGTACCTACAGACCACCGGCGGCGAAGTCGGCGTAAATACCGGCCGTAAGCGTCGCTGTGGTTGGTACGATTCCGTGGTGGCTCGTTATGCCACCCGCGTTAATGGGTTCACGGACTACTTCCTGACCAAGCTGGACGTGCTCACTGGTATTGGTGAGATTCCGATCTGCGTGGCTTACGACGTCGATGGCAAGCGCTACGACGAGATGCCGCTGACCCAGTCTGAGTTCCACCACGCCACGCCAATCTTTGAGACCATGCCGGCCTGGGATGAGGACATCACGGGCTGCAAGACCTTTGAGGAACTCCCACAAAAGGCTCAGGACTACGTCCTGCGCCTTGAGGAACTCTCTGGTTGCCGCATGTCCTACATTGGCGTTGGCCCCGGCCGCGACCAGACCATCATCCGCCACGACGTAATGAGTGATCACTAATCCGAATATCCAATTCGAGATACTTAGCTTAGTTTGAGGCAGGGTTCCCTAACGGGGTCCTGCCTTTTTGCGTAGTTACCACCGTTTACGAGATACATTCCTATGTCGAAAGTTCCATAAACTATTCCTTAAATAGAAAATCCGAGATTAACCAAGTAGCCGAGCATTTGCATTTTCACCGTGGCAGCAATCACAATGTTGTTTCCTAACACTAAATTAGAAGGATGTTCCAGGTAGGGGCGTGTATAGGAGTGCTTAATGGCCAAATTTAAGGGAGGATTGGGGGTTTATGGCATCCGCATCACTGGCGCACTTAAGCTGGTTTAATTTAAGCTGTCTCACGAGTTCAGAGTGAGGCCTCGCCCAATACTCTTACCTTGCTTGGCGGACCACGCTGGGCTGGCTCCCAGCCGTTTTCCTTAAATGGCTGGCTTCTTCTATGGACCATGCCATCCCTGAAACCCATAGTTAATTTCTCAGGGACTATTAGAAAGGACTTCTTGTATGATCAAGAAGGGCATTCGGTCGGCTGTTAAAGCGCGTCGTCGCGGCACCTCTATTGCCGCTGCTGTACTCTCAGTCGCACTTGTCTCCCCATTCATTCACGCAGTTTCTGCGCCGGTTGCTTACGCGCAGACCACAACTGGCACTACTGCACCGGATACCACCGCTGGCCCAAACGACCTTGATACCGACGGCGACGGTCTGACCGACGACCAGGAAGTCAACGTTACCAAGACTGACCCGACCAACCCGGACACCGATGGCGATGGCCTGACCGACGGCCAGGAAGTCAACGTTCACAAGACTGACCCAATCGAGCCTGACACCGATGGCGACAACATCAAAGATGGTGACGAGGTCAACGGCAACAACGGCAACAAGGATTGGGACGGCGACGGCAAGCCGGATCCGACGAATCCGAACCATGCTGACTCCGATGGTGACGACAACGACGACGATAAGGAGATTCTGCAGGGCACCAATCCTAACGATCCGAACTCCAAGCCTTCCGGCAAGGACTCCGATGGTGATGGCCTGGCCGATGAGGACGAAACCAGTGGCGAAAGGAACACTGGATTCGGTAAAAAGCCGACCGATCCGAACAACCCGGACACCGATGACGACGGCGTCAAAGACGGCCAGGAAATCCTCGACGGCACCGATCCGAACAACTCGGACACCGATTACGATGGCTTGATTGACGGTGACGAGAAGGCTAAGGGCACCGATCCGAAGAAGCCTGATACCGATGGGGACGGCATCAAAGATGGTGACGAGGTCAGCGGCAACAACGGCAACAAGGATTGGGACGGTGACGGCAATCCGGATCCGACGAATCCTACCAAGCGTGACTCCGACAATGATGGCGTTGACGACAAGACTGAGATCGAGAAAGGCACCAATCCTAACGATCCGAACTCCAAGCCTAACGATCCGGACACCACCAAGGCTCCTGATTGGGACGACAAAGCCACCACCACCCCGGGCAAGAAAGTAGAGCTTCCTAACAACGGTGGCGCTGTTCAGGACGGCACCACCGTTGAGGTTAAAGGTCCGGGCAAGGCCGAAATCGGCGAGAGGGGCCAACTCGTTGTTACCCCGAGTGATGACGCTAAGCCGGGCGATACGATCACCGTTACTGTCAAGGCCAAGGACGGCAAGGTCGTCGACACCGTTACCGTGACCGTCGTGAAGGAGAAGGGGGATTCTTCCAACGGCGGTTCTTCCAACGGTGACCTGGGTCGTTTTATCCTAGCTGGCCTGGCTGTAGGCCTGCCGCTGCTGTTCCTGATTCCGGGTGGCTTGGCTTCCCAGATCAAGGTTCCGGGTCTGTCCCCGTTCATCGAGCAGATTTCCAGCCAGCTTGGCAAGGCCAACATCGAACTGCTGAAGCAATTGGGCATCTACAACCCGGCTATTGCTAAGCAGCTTGCTGGCATCAACGCTTAGTTCAGTAAGTACGGCGAGTCAGCTGGTAAGGTTGCTGGCGGTGTCGCTCTGGTTGCCGCTGGTGCACTGGCTATCGGCCTGCTGGCAGATGCTTGCTCCCCGCAGAACTCCTTTTCCTCTAACGGTTCTTCCAACGGTGGATCCAGCAAGTAATCTCTCGCTGAGAAATGTCCCTACGAGCAGCTGAAGCTCCTGCTTAAGGCAGCCGGTTAATCCCGGTTGCCACTAGCTTTACCACCAAGCGAAACGCCTGTCTTCTACATCTTTCCAAGTAGAAGGCGGGCGTTTGGAGATCTCGCGGCCTTCGTTCTTGCCTGCGGCCTGCCGTGGCGTTAAATATCTTGCATCCTGGCTTTTCAGTAATAAGACTGTGAAGAACATGTGCAATAATTCAAGGATGGATATTTCAGGCGACATCGCAGGTTATATAGGTACCCCCCTTACCGGTAACGCCACCAAAGTGCTGTTGCTTGGCGCAGGCGAGCTGGGCAAGCAACTAGTTATTGCCTTCCAGAACTTGGGCCTTGAGGTACACGCCGTCGACCGCTACGCCGGAGCACCTGCACAACAGCTCGCGCACTTTAGCTACATCGCGGACATCACCGATGAAGCCAAGGTGCTCGAAATCGCCGAGCGCATCCGGCCAGACTATATCGTCCCCGAAGTCGAGATTGTGGCCGTCGAGGCGCTGTCGCGGCTTGAGTCGGAAACCCCCGCCGTCGTCGTCCCTAGCGCCCGGGCGTGCGAACTGACCCAGTCCCGCCAGACCATTCGTGAAACGGCCGAAAACATTGGCCTGCCCGTAACCGCATACCGCTTTGCCAGCTCCGCGGAGGAGCTTGCCGAAGCCGTCCATGAGCTGGGCATGCCGTGCATCGTAAAGCCGGATGTGGCAACCTCCGGCAAGGGCCACATGCTGGTCAAGGACGAGGAAGATCTCAAGGACGCATGGAACCTCGTGCGCCGTGTATCTTCCGATGAAAAGCGCGTCATCGCTGAGCGCTTCGTGGACTTCGACTACGAAGTCACTCTTCTTGCAGTGCGCTCCATCGATCCTGTCTCCGGCAAGCTGTGCACGTGGTTTAGCGAGCCCATCGGCCACCGCCACGAGCGCGGTGACCTCATCGAATCCTGGCAGCCGCTGGCCATGAGCGAGATCGCACTTGAGAACGCACGCTCCGTTGCCGCGCGCATCTCCAACGAGCTAGGCGGACGCGGCGTCTACGGCGTCGAGCTCTTCGTCGCCGACGAGGACGTGTACTTCTCTTCCGTCTCCCCGCGCCCTTCCGATACCGCCATGCTCACGGGTTACACGCAGCGCTTCTCTGAGTTCGAGCTGCACGCCCGCGCCATCCTGGGCTACCCAATCGACGTCACCCTAACCTCACCAGGTGCCAGCGTGGTGCTGCATGCCGACGCCGCGACAGACGACGTCGCCTATAGCGGCGTTGCAGAGGCCATGGCCTTCGAAGAGACCGACGTCCGGCTCTTTGGCAAACCCGGTGCCTACGTTGGTCGCCGCATGGGCATGGTGGCTACCACCGCAGAAGACGTCGAGGCTGCGCGCGATCGTGCCGCGCTTGCCGCCGCCAAGATCAGCATCAGCCAGACCCCGAACGCGCCGGTTGTCGCCAACGCACAGGCCGTGGACCCAGTGGCTAACGATGCCGTCGACATCGATTTCGTCGAGGTCGCTGAGCCCGTCGTCGAGGTCGACCCAGCTCTCAACCGCTCCGCAGACGATTAGCCCTCGCGGCGCAGGATCATCGGCTGGTGGGGGATACCCTCGTCGTCGAAAAGCTCGCCGCACACCTCAAAGCCGTAAGCACTGTAGTAATCCACCAGCGGTGCCTGTGCCTCCAAGTAGACCGGCTGGCCGCTCATGGCCACCGCGGCATACTGCAACGCTGCTTCCATGACCTGCTTGCCCAGTCCCGTGCCGCGAGCCTGTTTATCCAGAGCAAAGCGGCCAAATTGGGCCACCTCCTCGCCATCTAGCGTGGAGGGGAAGACGCGCGCTGTGCCAACGATACCGCGGGTGTCGTCGTCGAAAGCCAAGATATGCATCGTGGAATCGAGCGCATCGGTGTCATCGATTTCGGCATACGGGCACTGCTGCTCATGCACGAAGACGTCCACACGCAGTTTGTAGAGCGCGTGGACGTCAAGCGGATTCATGTGGGTAATGGGCGCAGCGGAGAGCGTATAAGTCATGCCCGCGATCTTAGCGGTGGTAGTTCGACTTGGTATCTACTCGGTGCTTACTTGGTCGCTTGGCTTAGGCGCGCAATGTGCAGGGTTAGATACGTGATTTCATCCGCGGTGAGACTCTCATTCATGCGCAGCTCGATGACTCCGGCGACTGTACGGGCGCACTGTGCGGCATCCGGGTATTGGTCGTTGATGACGTTGGATACAGGAGACCCCGGCGAATCCAGCTGCGAGTGCTCAGCCATGCGCACGAACAAGTAACGCAAGTGCGTGATAAAGCGGGCAACAGAAAGATCTTCGCTTTCAAGTTCCACGCCGTTGTGGCTGCCGATGATGTCCAGCAGTTGCTGGATAAGTCCTGTCATGCGGTAGGTGCCGGATAGGTCGCCCACCGTGAAACCGGCATTGACCAGGTGCAAGGTCAGCGCCACTGCCTCAGACTCAGGCAGTGGGGAATGCAGCCCTGTATTGATCTCCTGGAGCAGAGTGCTGGCCAGCACGAAATCCTCAGCGTAGAGATGGCGGACCTCAGCCTCGAGCGGATACTCGATGCTTATTCCGCGGTTGACTGCCGAATGCACGTGGTCTGCTAGAGCCACCACCAGGGTGAGTTTGCTGCGCAGCGTATCCGGCACGTGAGCGCGGTCCATGGCTTCCAGCACTAGCTGGATGAACTCACCCGGGACCGCGGCGAGCATGGCAGCAGAGTGATCGGGGTCCCGGCCTGAGGCCGGTACGAATACCTTGACCACTTTGGCTGGATCGACGGCGTCGCCAGCCTTTGCCTGAAAGCCGATTCCGCGGCCGGTCACGATGACGTCTTCTGTGTCCTCGCCTGCGGGAGTGCCAGCGTTGCTGCCGGTACGGCGCGCCAAGACGACGTTGTTGTTAAAGACGCGCAGGATCTGCATTGCTGAATCAATTCCTTCTTCAGGCGGTGGGCATGGATAAGGCCCGATAGTAGTTAAGACTATCGGGCCTATAGGGCACGCGCGCCGAGGCGCGGAGCCCTAATTCAGGGTTGTTACTAGCGGGTAGCGGTGATGATGGTATCGCCAGCCGTAGCCTTCTTAATTCCAGCCGGAGTTACCTCGGCCAGTGCCTTGGTGTTGGTCACGGCCACCACGATGGTGGTGTCGAAACCGGCGGCGCGGACTGCGTCGAAGTCCACGGTGGCTAGCAGATCGCCAGCCTTGACGGTATCACCCTTCTTGACGGCTGGGGCGAATCCCTCGCCCTTCATCTTCACGGTGTTGATGCCGATGTGGACGAGGACCTCGACGCCGGACTCGGTCTTGATGCCATAAGCATGGCCGGTCTTCATCGCGCTGACGATTACGCCGGATACCGGGGCGTAGACCTCGTCGGAAGCGGGGATGACACCCACGCCGTCGCCCAGCGTTCCTGCGGAGAACACGGGGTCATTGATTTCGGCCATCGGAACAACTTCGCCCTCAGCGGGGGAAGTGATGACGGTCTCGGTTTCAGCGGGGGCCTCGGCAGCGGTGTCGGGGGCGGCGGCCTCGGCTGGGGCGTCGTCAAGCGCAGCAGCGCTTGCACCAGCGGCAGCGGCCTTCTGGGCGGCGCGCTCCTCTGGGGTGCGGTAGTCGGAGATGAAGACCGCGATGAAAGCAACCACGAATGCCACGGCGATGGCGATGACGTACTTGAGCATCGGGTTGAAGACGGAGATGGTCAGCAGCGAGGTAAAGACGAAGGCGTCGGTGGTGATGCCGTTGGAGCCCAGCGTCAGCAGTGCAACGGTGAGGCCGCCAGCGAAGCAGCCCACCAGCATGCGCGGGTAAATCCTCTTGTAGCGCAAGTGAATACCGTACAGGGAAGGCTCGGAGACGCCACCCAGCAGACCGGCGGCGAGAGCGGAACCAGAGGTCTGGCGCATCACGGTGTCCTTGTCGCGGATGGACAAAGCAAGCACAGCGGCGGTTGCGCCGAAGCAGGCGAAGTTCCATGCACCCATTGGGCCCTGGATGAAGTCGTAGCCCAAGGTCTGGATGTTAACCAGCATCAGGGCGTTCAGTGGCCAGTGCAGACCCAGCGGAACCAGGAATGGGTAGAGCATCGGGATAGCGAGAGCGAAGACGAATGGCACGTTGTCGTTCATCCAGGACAGGCCAGCGCCAATGCCGTTACCAGCCCACACACCGAACGGGCCGATGAGGAAGGCGGTCAGTGGGATAACGATGAGCATGGTGAAGAAAGGAACGAAGACCATGTGGATGGAGGTAGGAATGATCTTCTGGAAGAAGCGGTAGACCAACGCTGCTACATAAGCCATCATCAAAGGCACGAAGACGTTGCCGCCGTAATCAGGCAGCTGCATGGTCATGCCAAAGATTGGGATGGTGCACTGTTCGGTGCCCAGGGTGTCATTGACAACGCATTGAACGGCCGGGTTCTCAGTGAGGTTGAGGAACTCCGGGGTGAGCAGCGCTGCCATGATGGCGGCCGGGACCCAAGGGTCGATGCGCAGCTTCTTGCCAGCGTTGTAAGCCACCATCAAAGGCAGGAAGTAGAAGACGGAACGCCACATGGCGTCGACGAAGAACCACGAGGCCGGCTTGTCAGGCGCGCGGAAGTCGACGATTCCGAATGCGTCGAGGATCGACGCGAACGCGATGATGAGCGAGGCGCCCAGCAGGACGCCCAGAATTGGACGGAAGGAATCGGACAGGTACTCAAAGAACTCGTCCATGAAAGGGACCTTGCCCTTGGCCTTGGCGCGAGCGGCAGCCTTGATGTCCGCATCGCTTGCGCCGCCGTCCTTCATGGCGGGCAAGGCGTTGATCTCGTCGTAGACGGTGGCAACGTCGCCACCGATAACGACCTGGTAGTTCGAGCCGCCCTGGGGGACTGCGCCCAGCACCTTAGGGATGGCCTCGAGGGCCTCCTTGTTGACCTTCGAGGAGTCATTGAGCTGGAAGCGCAAGCGAGTGGCACAGTGAGTAAACGATGCAATGTTGTCTGCGCCGCCAATGCCATCGAGGATGGCCTCAGCTGCGGAGCGCGTTTGCGTCGACATGTGAGTTCCTTTCGAAATCCTGGGGCGGGTTTTGTAGCTCCTGAGGCAGCGAATGTGCCATAAAACCAGAAAAGACCCAGGGCGCTGGGGCGATGCCGCGTATGCTTACGCGACGCTCGTAGCGTCCTAGGTCTTGCCCGAAGTAACAATCCTTAGCTTGGAGCTTACTCTGGGGGGGCTCACTGTTCCAAGTGTATGTGTCTGAACGCACAATTTTTGGGTGGCGGTGGGTGGGATTGACTCATGCAGTGTGTTTTACGTTTCACAATCGCTATTAGAAACGGCTTTATTCGGACAACTCCAGTAAAGTGAAGGCGTCACTGTGTGCCGCATTTAGTGACTTGCGGCACACTACTCGTCTACTCTTTGAAAGAGAAAGGCTACTGAGAATGTCTGCACAGAACTCCGCACTCGTGAGTGTCATCGGCCGTGGCTTCGACGGTCTTGATGTCCCCTCGCTGGCACAAGATCTAGGCGCAACCTTCGCGCAGCTCAACGATCTGGGCACCACCCTGGATCAAATTCTGGTCACTGTTCCTGAAGGTGACGTGGTGCTCCAAGGCACGGGTGTAATGGACTTTGATGCCAAGGCCGCAGCGGCGCTCGGTATCCCGTTCGTTCTGATTACCAACGCTCCAGCACGTACTTCCGACCTTGCCCTTGCCCATGCACGCTCCGTGGGTGCTGAGGTTTTGGGCGCGTTTACCGACGTCGCTTCTGTCCCAGGTGCGCTCTCATTAGTCGGGGAGATTGCCCCGGTTATGAGCGCCGAACTTTTCCAGAAGCAGCTGCTTGACCAGGCTCGCGCAGTCGGTGCACACATCGTGCTCCCAGAGGGCGACGATGACCGCATCATTGAAGCGGCCGGCGCACTCATCGAGGGCAAGGTCGCTAAGCTGACCATCCTCGGTGATGAGGCGGACGTCGCCAAGCGGGCGGAGCGCCTCGGCGTGGATCTCGCCGGCGTGGACGTCATTGACCACCTGACCTCCCCGCTGGCGGAGGAATTCGCCGCTGACTTCGCGGAGCTGCGTAAGAAGAAGGGCGTCACCCTGGAGCAGGCGCGCGAGACTATGCAGGACGTTTCCTACTTCGCCACGATGATGGTGCACAAGGGCCTGGCAGATGGCATGGTTTCCGGCGCTGCGCACACCACGGCGCACACCATCAAGCCTTCCTTCCAGATCATCAAGACCGTGCCGGGCGCTTCCGTGGTTTCCTCCATCTTCCTGATGGTCATGCGCGGACGCCTGTGGGCATTCGGTGACTGTGCGGTCAATCCGAACCCAACTGCAGAGCAGCTGGGTGA
Organism: Corynebacterium sp. HMSC06C06; assembly: GCF_001807295.1. Classification (NCBI taxonomy): domain Bacteria; kingdom Bacillati; phylum Actinomycetota; class Actinomycetes; order Mycobacteriales; family Corynebacteriaceae; genus Corynebacterium; species Corynebacterium sp. HMSC06C06. The sequence continues at coordinate 89,052 of NZ_KV788498.1, read as the reverse complement.
AATCGCCGTGGTTTCCGCAAAGACCGCAGCGCAGTTCGGCATCGACCCACGCGTGGCCATGTTGTCTTACTCCACCGGTACTTCGGGCTCCGGCCCGGACGTTGACCGCGCGGTGGCTGCTGTTGAGGCCGCTCGTGCGCTGGATTCCTCCGTCAAGGTGGATGGTCCGCTGCAGTTCGATGCCGCGTGCGACCCAGGCGTGGCTGCCAAGAAGGCGCCGGAGTCTCAAGTTGCTGGTCAGGCAAACGTCTTCATCTTCCCGGATCTCGAGGCGGGCAACATCGGTTACAAGACCGCCCAGCGTACCGGCGGCGCGCTGGCTGTCGGCCCGATTCTGCAGGGCCTGAACAAGCCGGTCAACGACCTTTCCCGCGGCGCTACCGTTCCGGACATCATCAACACTGTCGCCATCACGGCAATCCAGGCTGGAGTTAAGTAAATGGCATACGTACTCGTTCTCAACTCAGGTTCCTCATCGGTTAAGTTCCAGCTGGTTGACCCAGAGGGCACGGCTACCGACGCCCCGCTGGTCTCCGGCTTGGTCGAGCAGGTCGGCGAGCCGATGGGTGCCGTCACCGTCAAGACTGGTGGCGAGGAATACAAGGAAGAGCTGGAGATTCCTACCCACTCCTTCGGCCTGGAGCGGGCATTCGACATTATGCACCAGCACAACGTGGGCCCAATGGACGTGGAGGTCGTTGCCGTGGGACACCGCGTTGTCCACGGCGGACGCCTCTTCTCCGACCCGCAGCTGATCACGGACCAGATTGAGTCCATGATTGAGGACCTCATCCCGCTGGCTCCGCTGCACAACCCAGCCAACCTGGACGGCATTCGCGTGGCGCGCAAGATGCTGCCGAACATCCCGCACGTGGCGGTCTTCGATACGGCCTTCTTCAACCATATGCCGCCGGCTGCTGCGCTTTACGCCATCAACAACGAGGTGGCTTCCAAGTACGACATCCGTCGCTACGGCTTCCACGGCACCTCCCACGAGTTTGTGTCGCAGCAGGTCCCGCGCTTGCTGGATAAGGACCCGAAGCGCGTCAACCAGATCACCCTCCACCTAGGCAATGGTGCGTCTGCGGCGGCTATTCGCCACGGCCGTCCAATTGATACCTCGATGGGTCTGACCCCGTTGGCTGGTTTGGCGATGGGCACCCGTTCCGGCGATATCGACCCGGGCATCATCTTCCATCTGTCCCGCCAGGCGGGCATGTCTATCGATGAGATTGACAACCTGCTCAACAAGCAGTCTGGTGTGAAGGGCATTTCCGGCGTCAACGACTTCCGTGTGCTGCGTGAGCGCATCGAAGCCGAGGACCAGGACGCATGGCTGGCATACAACATCTATATCCACCAGCTGCGCCGCTTCATCGGCTCGTACATGATTGCGCTGGGCCGCGTGGACGCCATCACCTTCACTGCAGGCGTGGGCGAGAACGACACTGAGGTTCGTCAGGATTCGCTGTTCAACCTGGGTATGTACGGCATTCACTTCGACAAGCAGGCTAACCTAGTCCGCTCGAAGGAGCCGCGCATGATTTCTGAGGCGGACTCTCCGGTCAAGGTCTTCGTGGTTCCGACCAACGAGGAGCTGGCTATCGCACAGAAGTCCGCTGAAATCGCCGATATGGCGCGTGAGGCGGGGCTGTACTAAGCCCAAAAACTCCCGCTTTACCAGTCTGTGGATAGCTCATCGCGATGAGTTATCCACAGATTTGCCCTGTTGCGCCAATTCCCTCTTGCGCCAATACTGGCCCGGCTAGTGGACTATCTCTATGGAACAATTCGGGGGAGTAGTAGAAGGGCAGTCGCTGCCTTGGCATGAAAAGCAGCTGGCGCGGTGTTTGCGGGCGGGCCATAGTGCTAGGCGGGCGGTACTCGTGGGAGTTTCGGCGGCGCGGGTGCATGGGCTGTGGGTCCTCCCGCCGCGGTGCGGCGAGGAACCGGTGACGCTCGCTCTGCGCTCTGGCGTTATGCCACCGCGGAGAGACTGGGGCCACGGCCGAAGTTACAAGAAGATGCGTCTGCCAGATTCTATGGTCGAGAAGGTGCAGGGCGTTCGCGTCACGTCTGCTTTGCGCGCCGCGTTGGACCTCGCGCGCTTTGAAGGCTGGATTCGCGGCTTCGTGGCACTTGAATCATGGTTTCGGATGCATCCTGAACTCGATGTCGAGGCTGCCAAGGCTATGGCTATGGATTGCCTCGCAACTATGGGGCGGGTCAAAGATATCGCTGAAGCGCGACGAGCTATATCGCTTCTTTCTGGTCAATGCGAGTCGCCCTACGAGGCATTATGCATCGCGTTATTGGCACACGCAAAGATGGGTCATTCCATCCAACAGCAAGTCTGGGTGATTCCCAGTGTTCGCGTTGATGTTCTGATTGATGGTTGGCTGGTATTGGAAATTGATGGAGCCGTGAAGTATGACGGCGCAACCTATGACTCGGATACCCGGCGGGTAATCGTGGAAGAGCGTCGCCGCGAGGTGAGATTGCAGAATGCCGGTTACACGGTATTCCGTGTGACTTCGAGTGAGCTGTTTCATCAGCCGCAGAAGTTCCTCGCAGAGCTGCGGGCAACTTGGGTGTCTGGCCGTGAGCGGGTACTGCAGCAAGTGGTGCGCCAGGCGTAGGCGCTTCCTCTCACCATTTGTAGGTAGCTGGTCTAGATGGTGAGGTCGAGCTGTAACTACTGTGACTGGCGTTGTCTGCTGGGGCTGGAGATTGCTCACCTCACCGTGTGGTCCTCACCATTTGGGCTGAGGCACGACGCGAATAGCCAAATGGTGAGGTCGCGATGTGGCTAGTGGGGCCAGCGTTAGTTGTTGGGGCTGGTGCTGGCTGTTGAGGTGACGTTTGTAGCGGTTGACCTCACCATTTGGAAAGGCATCCATGGCGGAAGGCAGGGCCGCCTGGCGGGCCGCGGCGAGAGGCCGGGCGAATGGCGCGCGGCCTAGAACATCGTCACCGGGCGCACCTGGTTCGCCAGGTCCACCAGCGCATAGCGGTGCCGCGCGAAGGGGGCTTGCCGGGCCAGGGCACGCAGAGTATCGGCCAAGCCGTAGCGCAGGCCGCGCTGGGTGAAGGCGAACTCGAAGAGGTCGTTGGGGGAGGCCGCTGCATCGAGGTTGGAATCGCGCAGGAAGTTGAGGCCGGCCGAGATAACTGCAGCTTTGACCTGCAAGAAGCGGGGTTCGTTCTGCGGGATCTCCTCCAGGCGGTGGGCCGCGCGGCGGATGCGGGACTCCGTGAGATCATGGAGCACCAGCTGCAGAATTGTGGTCAGTCGCGCCATGCGATGGTGGCGCGATGCGTTGGGCACGCGGTCCAAAGTGGCCACGGCCAGTTCAATCTGCTGCTCAGCGCGCAGCTGGCGCGCCAGCCCAAACGCGGAGGACACCGTAGTCGGATTGGTGGCCCACACGATGCCGTACAAGCGCATCGAGTTGAAACGCAGTTGTGCCGGGTCATCCGTCACGTGGTCCCAGATTCCAGGCTGGTCAGCGAAAGCTTCCGCGGGGAGGTCAGCCAGCGACGTCGTGAGGTTGGCACACGCGCGAGCCACGGCGGCGTCGATAAGCGATGCTTCCTCATAACCGAGCTCCTGCAGAATCAGTTCATTGATGGCGGCGATTGCCAGCTTCGGCGCGGGCTCGCCAGGCAGCAGGTTGAGCACGTTGGAGAAGTGCACCTGGGCGGCGCGGAAGTCGTCGAGAAGCAGCACCGCGACGCCCGAATACCACTGGAAGCGCCAGTCCTCACCGAGCTTGTCCGCAATGGAGGCCAGCCACTCGCGGGCCTGGCCGGTATAACCCAGGTCGATCATCGAACGCACCACGCCGAGCGGAATCTCCGCGGACTTCTCGTATTCTGGGGCCTGCATTGCCTGGCGCAGCGTCTCCAACGCTTCCTGCGGCTCGGTGTAGGAAGCACCTTGGAGGAGTGCGGCGCCGACGTCGGAGCGGTCAACCAGCGGGGTAGGCAAGGCGGAGACCACCTCGGGCGCGGTGATGCGCACCGTGCGCTCAATGCCGTCGATGAGCTGGTCAGTGCGGAAAACCAAGTGTTTGGTGCCAAAAGTCGTACGTTGCGGCGAAAACAGCGAGTGCTGAGTGGGATGCTGGATTCCGTCGCGCAGGGCGATGACCTCGCGGAGCACACCGTAAAGCTGGTCGCGCAGCTGCGCAACGCTCTGGAAGCGCTTGGCCGGGTCAGGGTCGGTGGCGCGCTGCAGCAGGCGATAGAAGGAAAGATAGCGGCGCAGCAAAGGCTCATCGGTAGGGGAGGGAAGCCCCGGCAAGTAGACGCCGTCTTCCTGCGGAAGCGTAATGGTCAGGCAGGCCAGCGTGCGGCCGATGGTGTAAATATCCGAGGCCACCGACGGGCCAGACTTGACGATCTCGGGGGCTTGGAACCCCTTAGTTCCGTAGATATGCCCGAAAGCTCCAATACCCGAGACCGCGCCCAGGTCAATGAGCTTGACTTGGTCCTCGGTGACGATGATGTTGGAAGGCTTCAAGTCGTTGTAGACCACGCCGCGGGCGTGCAGGTAGTCCAACGCCGGCAGCAGCTCCAGAATGTAGGCGATGGCCGTGTCTACTGGGAAAAGTCGGTCCTTCTGGTCGTTGCGGCGTTGCTGGAGAGAAGGGCCGCCGACGTACTCCATGACGATAAAGCCACCGTCGACGCGCTCGTCATCGACGAAGTTGAAAATCTTCACGATTCCCGGGTGTGTGATGTCCGCTAGGAACTCGCGCTCGACTTCGGCGGTGGCGGTTTCGTCGGCCGACTTCTCCGACTGCATGCCTTTTAGGACGACGATGCGCCCAGAGACGAAGTGGTCGTTGGCCAGGTAAATCCAGCCCAGACCGCCGTGTGCGATAACGCCCAAAATCTCGTATTGCCCGGCTACGGTATCGCCCGGGGAAAGCTGCGGTGGAGCGACGTTTTCTTTGGTTGGGTCGATGAGCGCGGCAGTGGGGTTGCCCGGCACGATGAAGGGCAGGGTGGCCATTCCGTCGGCCACCTCGCGGTCGGTGCGCTTGGCGGCGCGGCGCTGGCGGAACGTATCCAAGGCTTGGCGCCGCGAGCGTTGCGAAGCATCTTCATGTTGCTCCTGCTTGCGACGATCGCGTAGTTGTCCCAGCTCCGCGATGAGAGCCGCAATGTTGTCGGGGTCGGTGTAGGTTCCTGCAACATCGGCGCCCTCGTCAGATTCGTCGTCCTCGTCAGCGAAAGGATCGAAGGCAACTGCCGAGGTTCCTACCTCGTCTTCGTCCGCAAAGGGGTCGTATGGCACCGCTTGCGTGGCAGGCTCTGCGTTATCGGCATTTAAAGCCGTGCCGGGGTTTGCCGCGTCAGTGTCAACCGCCGCACCTGTCGCGGGATCTTCTAGCGCCTCCGGCTCGAGGTGATCGAGCTCGTCCTCGCTGAAGCTATGGCCATGCGTAGGACTCATCGCTGCGCCTCCTTTGTAGCGTCGGCGTCGTTGGAGCTTTCTTCCTCCGGCAAGTAATTCGGTACGGGCAGCGTTGGCTTTTCTAGATAGTCACCCAGCCACGTGGCAAAGAGTCTATCCCAGGTGCCGTCCTGGCGGATGCGCTCCAGCGTGGAGTTAACTTGACGCAGCAACGGCTTGGAATCGTAGAAGCTATCGGGCTTGCGCACTGCCACGCCGTAATCCTCGCTAGTGAGTGGCGCCCCCACGATGGAGGTATAGGAGTCCTGCGCCAGCATTCCAGACAATAGGGCGTCATCAGCCACCACGCCGTCGATCTGGTTGAGTTGTAGGGCCATCAAGCAATCGCCCCACGAGCGGGTCTGCAGGATGTTCGACGTGCTTGCCTCGCGACGCACCGTGTCCACGATGGTGGAGCCCTGCACTGCGCACAGCGTCTTGCCTGCAGTGTCGTCGATGGAGCGAATGCCCGAACTGCTGAGCACCAAAAGCTTGGTCTTGGTGGTCATATACGGCGCGGAGAAGGCCACCTCGCGCTGGCGCTCGGCGCTAATGGACATCGTGCGAATTACAATATCCACGCTGCGCTCGTTCAGCGCTGAGGTGCGCTCCGAGGACTCCACGAAACGGAAATCCACCTTATTTGGATCGTCAAAGATGTCGCGGGCGATTTCCCGCGCGATGTCCACCTCAAAGCCGCGGACCTCGCCGGAAGCTGTGTCGCGGTAGCTCATCAGATTGTTGGAGCGGTCTACGCCCACGATGATGCGTCCGCGCTTGTAAATATCAGGAATGCGCTCACGCGGAGTCTTGTCATCCGGCCGGTAGGTGCCAGTCACCGGCACCTTCGTGCGTGGGTGCGGCTCTATGCTGCCAGCGCTTTCCCAGATCGAGTTGTTGGGCAAAGGCGGCCCTGCCTCTGAGTTCAAGGAGGCCTGTGGGATCGCCTTCTCATCCTGTTGTGGGGCCAAGCGTTGGGGCACGCTACACGACGTCGCCCCCACCAACGCCACCGTGCACGCCGCGGTAGTAGCCAGTAGTAGTCGCCGAAACTTCGAAGTCATTAGAGGTACTCCTGGAGTCGAGGGCGGATACCCAGCCACACTGCGATGATGGCGCCGCTGGTCAGCAAGAACACCATAGTGGAAACCATGGTCATAGCGTTGAGCCCCTGCTCCAAATAGGACCGCATGGACACGCGGGCCTCACTGATCAGACCCGCCAAAGAATTATCCACGTCGTCGAAAGCGCTAGCGGCCGTTGGCGATCCATTGGGCGTGCTCACAGTGGCTTCGTAGATCGCCTTGTCATAGTCGCCGTCGGCAAGCGCATTCATGAACTCCTCGTGCGAGTCCTCCCACTCCTGCGCGGCCTGCTTGGCGGCGGGCAGAAGCGCAGGATCGTTGATGGGGATATCGTCGTCGGCAAGCGCGGCTTCGTAGTCCTCGAGGGCGTTAGAAATGGAATACAACGTCGAACTAAAACGCACCGACATGTCAGACTCCGAGGAACGCAGGACCAGCGCCAGCGTCTCAGAAGTGCGAGTCTGCTGCGCTTCAATTCGGGAAGCAGTGAGCGAATCCCACGGGCGCGAGACTGTCTCAAAGCCGTGGTAGCCAGAACTCCACGTGGCAAAGTTGGCGGCCGAAGCCCACGTGAGCGCCAAAAAGAGCAGCACGCTGGCGGTGAGGAAGCCGCGGTTGAAGCGGCGGCGCGTTAGCCGCCACAACCACCATTGCGCGATGAGGAGGAAGAAGAGTGCTGCCACCAGGCCAGAAAGCGGCACCCATTGAGGGCTGGTCAGGCGCTGCTGCTGTTCCTTGACCTTGGCGGAGGTAAGCGAAAACAGTTCGGAGGCCGCCGGCAGGATTTTGTCGCGCATCAGGGAAGACGCATTGGACATATAGGAGTTCGCCACCGCGTTGCCAGCCCTGTGGTTGGTGCGGGCCTTCTCCACGAGCGCGGTATATACGGGCAGCTCGCGCTGGATGTAGGTCACCAGCTCGCGGATGCGGGCGTCATCGCTATTGGTACCGAGGACGGACTGCGTGGCGGCCACGGAGGCCGCGTCGATGGCTTCGTTATAGCGCTCGCGGTTAGCCTCTGACTCCACGCCAGCTTGCACGAAGCCCGTGGTGGCCACGGTGTCAGCCAGCGAGAGGTTGGTATAGAGATGGTGCGCCGCATTCGACATTGGCTCTGTGGAGTTGAGCAGATCGTCCAAGGCCGCGTGGCGATTGGCGGAAGTATTCGACATCGACAAGCCTGCGGCGGCCAACGCCACGGTGAGGATCAGCGTCACGGTAAAGAGCTTGCCTGGCGTGGTGACGGCGAAGTGATACAGGCGGCGTGCCAAGCGCGCCGGGCCGACAAATGAGCTCATGGCCAGTTGGGTGGCGTTGCTGAAAGCAGGAGCGGCTGGCTCGGTTACTTCATCCAGCCAGTGGTCAGCAGGATGATCGTGATGATCCCTCGCCGCATCATCCGGATGCGTGGCGGTACGCTCACCCGGACGTGCGGCGCCCTCCAACCCTGTGCCAGTCATTCCCTTAGAATAGCGCAGAATAAAGACGCTTTGGTGATGCACGCCACCACATTTGGAGGCGGTGCAGGGCGCTGCCCCGTAGGATGGGCGGCATGACGGCGAGAGAAGAAACACACATCAGCGGGGATGGCTGGGCCGCAGGCCCAGGAGGCAGCAAGCTGTGGGGTAAGTTCGGTGCGGCCGGGCTGTTTCTTCTAGCCGGCGATAAACTCCTTCTTCAACACCGCGCCGAGTGGACCAACCACGGCGGAACTTGGGGAATCCCAGGCGGAGCGCGCGATTTACACGAGACCCCCGAGGAAGCCGCCTTGCGTGAGACCTGCGAGGAATGCGCCATCGCGCCTGCCGACGTCGAGGTGCTTTGCTCCTGCGTGACCTCTGGGCCCTTCCCTCCCGCGGGTGGGCTGCCGGGCAACTGGACCTACACCACGGTCATTGCACGGACCCGCAGCGGCCAGCCGCTTGCCGTGGAAGCAAACGAGGAATCCAATGAGCTGCGCTGGGTGCCGCTAGGAGAGGTGGAAAAATTACCTCTGTTGGGGGCATTTCGGCAGGCTTTTCCGGCTCTGCTAAAACAAATCGAGGGGCTACGCAGGTAACTGCCAGAAAACTATGGCACCCTTGACAGCATGATTGAAGTTGAGGGACTGACAAAACAATATAAGTCTGTCCGTGCAGTAGATGACCTCACCTTTAAGGTGGAGCCAGGCATTGTGACCGGCTTTCTAGGTCCGAACGGTGCGGGTAAGTCGACGACCATGCGCATGATTCTAGGCCTGGATAGCCCCACGGCGGGCCAGGCCCGTATTAACGGTAAGACCTACCGCGAGCTGAAGAACCCGCTGCGGGAGGTCGGTGCGCTGCTCGACGCCAAGGCAGTGCACCCCAACCGCACCGCCGCCAACCACCTGAAGTGGATGGCACAGTCCAATGGAATCCCTACCAAGCGCGTGGAGGAGGTCCTGGGGCTGGTCGGGCTTTCCGACGTCGCCGGTAAAAAGGCCGGCGGCTTCTCTCTCGGTATGGGCCAGCGCCTCGGCTTGGCAGGTGCCCTGTTGGGTGACCCGGGAATCCTCATCCTCGACGAGCCGGTTAACGGCCTCGACCCAGAAGGCATTCGCTGGGTGCGCTCCTTGGTGCGCGCACTCGCAGCTGAGGGCCGTACCGTGCTGATTTCCTCCCATCTTCTTTCCGAGATGTCTCTGACGGCTGACCACCTCGTGGTCATTGGCCGCGGCCGCTTGGTGGCAAACCAGTCCACGTATGACTTCGTGAAGGAGCACTCACAGTCTTCCGTCATCGTGCGTTCCGACCACCTCGAGGAATTCGGCGGCGCTCTGCGCGAGGCAAACGTTTCCTTCCGCACCAGCACCGACGAAGAAGGCCGCAATACGTTCATCATCGAGGACCAAAGCACTGACTTCATCGGCCAGTTGGCGTACTCCACGGGCGTCCCGCTTAATGAGCTCAGCCTGAAACGTGCTTCCCTGGAGGATGCATTTATGCAGATGACCGGCGAAGACGTGCAGTACCATGCCAGCACCCCAGGTGCTTCGGCAACCAACCAAAACATCGCACAGGAGGAGCAGAACTAATGTTTGTTAACACCCTGCGCGCCGAGTGGACCAAGCTTTGCACTACGAAGTCCTTCTACTGGACCACCGGCCTCATTTTCGTCCTGTCGGTCGGTTGGGCGCTGCTTAACTCCCTCAATGCGCCCGAAGTAGATCCGGCCTTCCCCGTCAGCCCGCTCACGGCGCAGGGAATGAACTCCATCCTCTTGGCGCTGGTTATCCCGATCATCATGATCCAAGCCATCATGGTGGTTACTACTGAGTATCGCTTCGGCCTGCAATCCACCGTGTACATGTCAAACCCTAACCGCAGCATCGTGGCTTTAGTGAAGGTGCTCTTGTACGGGGTTATTGCGGCCGTAATCATGTTCTTGGCTCTGGTGCTGATCTACTTCCTCTCGGAGATGCTAGCGCCTGACTCCGTGAAGGAACTTTACGAGCCTTTCAAGGAGGATGCTGGTAAGCGTTCCCTGTGGATGTTCCCGCTGCTCAGCTTCTTGGTTACCATCTTTGTCCAAGGCCTAGGCTGGCTGCTGCGTCAGACTGCCGGCACTGTTGCGTTATCCCTCATCCTGTACCTGGGTATTGAGAACGTTGTTCGCGTCTTGCCCAAGATCGGCGACGACATCATCCACTTCATGCCTTTCTCGGCCTTCAACAGCTGGGCATCCGACTCAGTTGCTGAAAATGCGCCGTGGGATTCCTCCACGGGCAGCGCGATCGTCTTCATTGCGTGGGCTGCGATCCTGTGGATACTGGGTGTCTTCGTGCTTGAGAAACGCGACGCATGATCCCACTGCCTCTCTTGGCTACCTTGGCGCTGTTGTCTGCAACAGCGCCTTTTGCTACTGATATGTACTTGCCGGTCATGCCGGCAATTGTTTCTGACCTGGAAACTACGCGCGCGGCGGTGCAGTTAACCCTCACTGGCTTCTTCATCGGAATGGGCGTGGGGCAGCTGGTGATCGGCCCGCTTTCCGACGCCGTCGGCCGCAAGCGCCTCCTCATCCTCGGCGCGGGCGTGGCTTTGGCGGCGTCGGCAGTGGCGGCACTCGCCCCGAGCATCGCCGTCTTGATTGCCGCGCGTGCCTTCCAAGGCTTGGGCGGCGGTGCCTGCGTGGTGCTCTCGCGTGCCGTGGTGCCGGACCTGCTGACTGGCGCGGCGGCTGCGAAGGCCTATTCGCTGCTCATGGCGCTGCAGGGTATCGCGCCTGCGTTGGCGCCGGTCATGGGCGGCTTCCTGGCCGAACCGATTGGCTGGCGCGGCATCTTCTGGGTGCTTACAGGCCTGCATGCACTGCAGTTCGTGCTGGCGATTCTGGTCGTCCCGGAGACCGCCGGCGGCCGCCCGCATGACCATTTGCTTCGCACGGTCATCGGCAATTACCTGACCGTGATGCGCAATGGGCGTTTCTGGGGATTCTTGGTCACGGTGGCCTTTGGATTCTGTGCGATGTTCTCGTACATATCGGCCTCCTCGTTCGTCTTGCAGCAGCAGTGGGGCTTTAGTGCGACGAGCTACTCGCTCATCTTCGCGATGAACTCCATGGGCATGTTTGCCCTGACCATCGTGAATGCGAAGGCACTTAATAAACGTGCTCCGAAGACGATGCTCAGCATCGGCGTCGGGGCAGCTTTGTTCTGCAACTTCTTGCTTTTCCTAGCTATTTTCCTCGGTGCGCCGGTGTGGCTTATGGTGTTGATTCTCTTCTGCTGCATCGCGCCGACAGGCTTCATCATGGGCAACGCTACGGCGCTGGCTACGGGGCTCATGCGCGAAAAGGCCGGTTCGGTTTCCGCGATTATCGGCTTTGTGCAGTCGATTTTGGCGGGCGTGGTCAGCCCGTTGATGGGTCTGGGCAATGATCCGGCCCTCACGATGGGCATCGGCATGGTGGTCTGCTCGGCCATTGCTGTGTGCGGTGCTTTCGCGGCCCTGCGCAAGCACGCTTAGCGGCTCGCCTGCTGCCACTTTTGCAAGCACCCAGCCCCGGATACCCAGACCTGCAGGTGGCGATCGTGGTGCCGTCGAGTTGACGGATCCGCGACCTCAGGGTCTGGGTAGCTAGGGCTGGGTATTTGCGGGAACGAGAGGGAGCGGGAGGGAGGGAGCGAGAGCGGGGAGGGAAGCGAGCCTCGTCGCGCGGCTACTGCAGCGCCGAAGTCAAGCGCATCACGTTATCAACATAGCGGCGGATAAAGCCGCGCTCGTTCCATTCCTCCAAAGTCAGCTCGTGGCTCACAGCGCGATAGTTCGACGCCAACTGGTTGAAATCCTCGAGCAAGTTGCCCTTGGCCACGAGCATGGTGGACTCGTAATTCAGGCCGAAGGAGCGCATGTCCATGTTTGAGGAGCCGAACATGCATAGCGGGTCGCGGCCAGGCTGGTCAGGGTCCGCAATGATGAACTTCGAGTGCAGCACGAAAGGCTCTGGGAACTGGAAGATGCGCACGCCCGCCTCCAAAAGTGTCTGGTAATAGGAGGACTGCGCGTGGTTGACCATAAACTGGTCCGCTTTCGCCGAGACATAAAGCTCCACGTCAACGTCGCGATAGCACGCGGTGGTGACCGCCTCGAGCAAGGACTCGTCCGGTACGAAGTAAGGCGAGACCATCACCAAACGGTCTTTAGCGTGGTGCACCAAAGAGTTGAACATTCGCAGGTTCGGCTCCGTGGTGTAACCAGGACCAGACGGGATGACCTGGAGGAAGTTGGAGTCGTCGGTGAGTGCGTCGTCGTAAGGCAACGGCTCCAGCGAGAGCGCCTCTTCCGATTCCAAGTACCAGTCCACCGCAAAGACCGCGGACAATGAAGTCACCACCGGCCCCGTGAGTTCCACCATGTAGTCCACCCAATAGCGATTCTTGGATTTATAGCTGCGCTTGATCATGTTCATCGATCCGATGAAGCCAGTGTGGCCATCAACCACCACGAGCTTGCGGTGATTGCGCAGGTCGGGGCGGCGGAAGCGGAACTTGTGCAGCTGCAGCGGCAGCATCAAGTGCCACTCGACGCCGATTTCCGTCAGCTTCTTGCCAAAGCCCCAGTAGCCCTTGTACTTGAAGCTGCCAATCTGGTCTAGGAGCAGCTTGACCTCCACGCCGCGGGCGCGGGCGCGCTTGAGCGCCTGGTAGAACACGTCGGTGACCTCGTCCCAAGACTGGATGTAAATCTCGATGTAGACGTACTTTTCCGCCTTATCCACCGCCCTAGAAATAGCCGCGATGGCTTCTGCATAATCGCTGTAAATGCCCTTGTTGTGTCCAATGAGCGCCGGGAAACCCGTCAGGTTGCGGTTGAGAGTAATCAGAGACTCGACCTCTGGGGAGAGCCGGCCGCGCGGATGGTTAGGAGTATTCGCGGTGACATCTTCCAGCAGGTCATTGGCTTCTTGCTGGATGCGGTGCCGGCGCCTGTTGATATAAGGCGAGCCCATGAGCAGGAACAGCGGAAGGCCTACGAGCGGCAGCAACAAAATAGCCAGCAGCCACGCCGTGGAGCTGGAAGGGCGGCGGCCTTCAGGGACGAAACCGATGGCGACGATCTTGATGCCGTAATCGAGGATCAGGAAAAACAGCTGCCAGAATGACAGATCGATGTTTAGCGCCAAGTTCATGCCTGAGGAGTGCTCCTAACGCACGGAGTCGAAGTCGGGGAGGTCGTAGTCGGCCAAGAGCAAGCAGTGGTCTGAGGTCTTATCCCCGGCTCGCTCAACCATGTCTACCTGTGCGGACTGCACCGTGGCCGCCAAGGACCGCGACGCCAGTTGGAAGTCGATGCGCATGCCCTCGTTCTTTTGGAAGCGCAGCGACTTGTAGTCGAAGTAGGTCCAGCGCTGCTCCTCAGTAAAGCGTCGTGTCACTTCCTCCAGGCCGGCCTCCTCGAGCATCTGGAATGCCGCGCGCTCCGGCTCGGTGACGTGAGTCTTACCGCGGAAGGCCTCGATGTCCCACACGTCTTCGTCGCGTGGGGCGATGTTGAAGTCGCCCGTAAGCAGCAGCTTCGACTGTGCGCGGGACTCCGCGTAGCGAGCCAGCGCGTAGAGGAATTGCAGCTTGTAGGCGTAGTGGCGGTCGGTGATTTCGCGGCCATTGGGCACATACAGTGACCAGATTTCCACCCCGCGAATGCGCGCACCCACCGCACGCGCCTCGAGATTCTGTGGCTTTTCTGGGTCTTTGGCAAAGCCCGGCTGGCCGGGAAAGGAGGTAAAGACCTCCTCCGGCTCCGACTTGGACACGATGGCCACGCCGTTCCACTGGTTCAGGCCATGGTGAGTTACGTGATAGCCCGCGGCCTCGAAGTCCATGACGGGGAACTTATCGTCGGCAACCTTGGTCTCCTGCAGGCACAACACGTCGATGTCGTGTTTGACCAGCAGGTCCACCGCGCGCTGGACGCGGGTGCGGACCGAGTTGATGTTCCAAGTGGCTATGCGCATGGACTACAGGTTACCGCCTTTGCGCATGGCGTACCTATGTCGATGCTGTTCAATGAATCCGAGCTTGCCGTACATGGCCACGCCCGCGCTATTCGACGCCACCACCTGCAGGTATGCCTTTTCCGCGCCGTTGTCTTTGCCCCAGCCCAACATGTGGGAACCGAGGGCGGCGCCGAGGCCGCGGCGTCGCCAAGCAGCAGCGACTTCGACGGCAGAGAATCCTAACCACACCGTACCGTCGCCAGACTCGGTGAGGGTGCCGCGGGTGATCGCGATGGTCTCGCCGCTCGGGGCGAGTAGGCGGCCAAATTCCATGGTGCCGTCGATGCGGCTGCGCAGATACTCCAGCGCCTCAGGCGGCAGAGCCCGGCCGCGGAAGTGGTAGAGGTCGAGCCACTCTTGGTCTGGCTGTGCGTCCACGCGGAAAGTGATGCCCTCTGGAAGTGGGGCGCCAGCTACCTCTCCCTCGAGTAGTCGCACCATGACGATGACCTCGGGCTCTAGCTCCCAGTTTTCTGGGGACGCTGCGATGACGCGCTCGGCAGGCTTGCCGATTCGCTCGGGAATAGCCAGGCGAGTGGGGAGATCGTGGCGGGCGTAGAACTCATCGATCTCGTCCATCGGAACCGGGGTGAAGCCCGCCGAGGGACCCAGTGGAACCGCGGAATTGGAACGGCCAGTCACGCCGTCACCCGCGCGCATGAGCCACTGCCCATCCTTGGTCCACGTGTGTTCCTTTCCGGGGAACGCTGCGGCGGTGGCCACCTCGACGGCCCGGATGTCGGAGTTGCGGACCATGCGCGGGGACAGGCGTTTGATGATCTTCAGTTCCTCCGCCGGGATCTCCACCGCTTCCAGCGAGGAGGGATAGCCGCCCACTTCTTGGGGGCGGATGACCAGTGGGTCGAGGGAGAGGACGTGGCCGATGACGTCGGTGTGCATGCCGTCGATTTCGCGCCGGGCGACGACGCGCTCGCCGACCTCGACGGCGTCAGAACGGAAGATGTAGCTCATGTCGATTAAGGGCGATTAGGGGCGCAGTCTATTTACGCGTCGTGGCCGAAGGGATCTTCGTCCTCGCCCGGCATCCAGGTCCAGCCGGCCTCGGTCCACCCGTTGCGCTTGATGATCTTCTTGGCCTGGCGCTTGAAACGGCCGGTGAGCACGTCGGTGTAGACAAAGCCATCGAGGTGGCCGGTCTCGTGCTGGAGCATACGGGCGAAGAAGCCGTAGCCCTCGATAGAGATGTCATTTCCGTGTTCATCCTTGCCGGTGACGCGTGCCCAGTCGGCGCGGCCGGTGGGGAAACTCTCGCCCGGCACGGAGAGGCAGCCCTCGTCCTCGGAGCCGTCGTCGGCAGGCATGCCCTCAGGAATCTCGGAGGTCTCCAAGACCGGGTTGATGACGCAGCCCTTGCGCATGCCGGCCTTGTCGGCCGGCAGCTCGGTACCTTCGGGGCCGTCGGTGTCAGGGCAGTGGTAGACGAAGAGACGCTTGTTGATGCCTACCTGGTTGGCAGCGAGGCCGACGCCGTGGGCGACGTCCATGGTCTCGTACATGTCCGCGATGAGCTCCTGGAGCTCCGGGGAATCGATGGGCTCAGTGACCGGTTCGGTGGGATTGTGGAGAACCGGGTCGCCGTGGATAACGATGGGGCGAATAGTCATGCCCTACAGTTTAGGCATGCACTCCTTGTCAGACCTAGACGCCGCCATCTTGGAGTTCGAATCCCACGCGCCGCGCGGTATCGGACCCAAGGAGGAAGCCATCCGCACCCAGCTGGATATCTCACCGGTGCGCTATCACCAGCGCTTGAACGTGCTTCTCGACGCCCCCGCTGCCGCCGCCGCGTATCCCGTCCTGGTGGCGCGCTTGCGGCGGGTGCGTGACCAGCGCGAAGAGGTGCGGCGCGCCGCAAGGGGGAATGCCCCAGATCTCGACAGCTAGACGCTAGAGTTACTGTTGTGACTAATGTGAATTCAGATAACTCGGCAGAATCCACCCCTACCGATGCCCCAACCGATGCATCTTCTGGTGCATCGACCGGCGCTGCTGTCGGCGGAGCAAGCGGCCTGCCACTACGCGGCCTTGCGATGGTGCTCATCGCCGTTGCAGTCATGCTCGGCATGTGGGGTCTGTACAAGTTGACCTCCGAGGACTCTAGCGATACCGCGTCTCAAACTGGTGCCTCTGAGGCCGCCACGCTCTCAGCTCCAGCAGAAGGCGAGCCGGGCGCACAGGGCGGAAAACCTGGATCCGCGGCCCAGCAGGCTCCGGGCGAGTCTGCGCAGGCTTCCGACCCAGCCGCCGCAGGCGAGAAACGCGATAATGCGGGCAAGGGGGAAAACGCAGCAGATCGAGATGGCCACGATGGAGCCCAGGGCGAGGCTGCCAAGCGCGCGCCCAAAGATATTCCGGTCAACGTCTTTAACAACTCGGGCCGCGCGGGCTATGCCGATGAGGAATCCACCAAGCTAAAGGACCGCGGCTTCAAGGTGGGCGAGGTGGGCAACCTGCCTGGCGACGTCCTCACCGTCCCGCAGACCATGGTCTTCTACCCAGCCGGTGACAAAGACGCAGAGGCACTGGCTCGCCAGACTGCAACCGAGTTTTATGGCGCTACTGCCGTCCCAGAAGGCGCTGTTGCAGAATACCCAGCTGAGCTAGGTGAAAACTACACCAAGGGCAACGCGGTTGTAGCTGTCCTGGCAATTCCGCAGGCCTAGTGCAGCAGGAATAAGTGCAGCAATATAAATTTAAATGCCCAGTATGGTGACTGTGAAAGTTAGACTGAACGGGTGAATACTCCGGAAGAGTCCTTCGCCCGTTCTGCTGAACCCACACTGGGCGTCGAGTGGGAAGTCGCCCTCGTCGACCCCACCACGTGGGATCTCGTGCCCCGTGGCGCCGAACTGATTGAACTCGTCCACGCCGCTGCGCCTGAGATTCACTTGGAGAAGGAATTCCTCCAAAACACCGTTGAGCTCGTCACCGGCATCTGTCGCACGGTTCCAGAAGCCGTGGCTGACCTTGCTCACAAGCTTTCCCACGTCCGAGCCGCCGCCGATGAGATGGGCGTTAAGTTGTGGGCTTCGGGTGGACACCCCTTCACTGATTTTCGTGAAAACCCCGTCTCCACTAAGGAGAGCTATTCCGAAATTATCAACCGCACCCAGTACTGGGGCAAGCAGATGCTGTTGTGGGGCACCCATGTCCACGTTGGCATTCGCCATGAGGATCGCGTCTGGCCCATCATCAACGCATTGATGACCAAGTACCCGCACCTGCTGGCAATTTCGGCGTGCTCCCCGGCTTGGGAGGGCCTTGACACCGGATACGCCTCCAACCGCACGATGCTCTATCAGCAGCTGCCCACCGCTGGCATGCCGTACCAGTTCCAAAGCTGGGAAGAATGGCAGTCCTACATGCGGGACCAGGCCATCTCGGGAGTGATTAACCACACCGGGTCGATGCATTTCGACATCCGCCCAGCTTCCAAGTGGGGCACCGTCGAGGTGCGCATTTCTGACGCCTCCTCCAACCTGCGCGAGCTCTCCGCCGTGGTGGCACTGACTCACTGCTTGGTTGTTCACTACGACCGCATGATTGATCGCGGCGAGGAGTTGCCGATTCTGCAGCCGTGGCACGTGGCGGAGAATAAATGGCGCGGCGCGCGCTATGGCATGGATGCCTTGGTGATTACGTCGCGCGAGACGGATGAGCGCTGGATTAAGGATGAACTGGCAGACCTCGTGGAGGAGCTAACTCCGCTGGCCCGCGAGTTGGGCTGCGCTGAGGAGCTGGCCCTTATCCACGAAATTATCGATGATGGCGCAGGCTATGAGCGGCAGCGTGCCTTGTACGAAGAGACCGGCAGCTGGCAAAAGGTAGTCGAGGCGACCTGCCAGGAGATGCTGGACCGCCAGCCGTTGGAGCGCAATTAGCGCCCTTCAACGCGGGGGCGGCGCTTCGGCGCGCAAGCTACTTGACGCGAACGGTAGGGATCCTGGTCGTAGGCGCAGCGTCTAGTTCGGTGGTGCGCTTTTGTGGCATGAAACCCCAAATTGCGTACACCGCGATGTAGAGGAAGCAAGCTAGTGGCCACACCAGGGAGGCCAATGGCTGGAAGGTTTCCAATGCGTCGAGGGTGCGCGAGGAGCCCCCTAGCCAGACCGGTGCGGCCACGAAAGGCAGTTCCACGATAAGCAGAGCCAGGAAGGACGCTACCGCGGCCAGTTGCGCGCCCCAGACTGTGCGCAGACGCGTTCCGATGGCCTCGTTGACCGCCAGCATTACCCAAATGCCGAAAGGCACAACCCACACGAAGTGGTGGTACCAGGAGAAAGGCGAAACCAAGCAAGCGCTCAAGCCAGTTAGAGCAAAGGCTGCGGTGCTGTTCTTTCGAATCCACGCCGTACGCAGTGCCAACATGGTCACCATAACAATGATGGCCACGCCCAGCAACCACAGCGCGGTATCGTCTTCGCCAGTGAGACGGGCGAGGACAGAACGCAGGGACTTAGCGCCTGGGGCATCGACTTCCCCGATACGGTTGGAGTTGAAAATCTTGTCCGTCCAGAAATCCATTGCGTCGGGGACGAAAGCAACACCGATGCCGATAGTGACTGCGAAAGCGGCGATGGAGCCAATGGCCGCCCACCAGCGCTTCTGGAAGAGCAACGCGAGGCCCATGTAAGCCGGGGTGAGCTTCATGCCAGCGGCAATACCAATGCCGATTCCGGGCAGGCGGAGCTTGGTGGGGAGGAGGAAATCCAGGGACACCAAGAACATCAGCAGGATATTGATCTGTCCATAGTAGAAGGTGCCGTTGATTGGTTCGGCAGCAAGACTGCTTATGAGCAACGCAATTCCCACCAGCCAGGTCAGCGGCCCGAGCCGATAGCCACGCTCGCGAATGACAAGCATGATGACAATGAAGAGGGCGATTCCCGTGACCCATTGCCAAATCACCATGAGATCGTGGTCACTGAAATCAGCCATCCATTCGAAAAACCAGCCAGCAAACGGCGGGTAGGTGAAGGGAAACTCATGGATATAGGGGGCGTCGTAAAGCTGGCCTCCCGCTTTCAAATCCTTGCCCGCCATTTGGTAAATCTTCAAGTCGAACGGGATCTTGCCGAAGAAAGCGCGGTCGCGGCCGGGATAAATGCTGAAGCGGTAAATTACCAAAGCCGTAAATGCCAGTAAAAGAGTCAACAGTGTGGGCATACCGTAGAGTTTCTTGCCCTGTTTTCTCTTCATTCTGTGCATTAGCTTCTATGAATCCTTTTTCCGACGCATTGAACGAGTCGCTGGCTTGTCGTTGCGAGACATATTTTCAGCGGTACCGTACAGGCCTTCACGTCGTGCAATTCGTGAGGTGCGCTGTGCAGTCACCGGACTGGTGATCATTGCAAAGAGTACCAGTAACAATAAAATCCCTAAATCGCCACGCTCAGTCACGCTGAAGGAATCGGAGCCTGTGACGCGGAAAAACGCACCGAGAATAGTGAGAATCAAGCCGGTGGTTTGGGGCTTCGAAATGGCGTGCACGCGTGACATTGTGTCCGGGAAACGCGCCACGCCGATCGCTGCGGCGAGGACGAGCAAGGAGCCGATGAGAATTAAAACAATCGAGATGACGTCAGCAAAAAGGTGATAGCTCATTGCGGGTCCCTCTTTCTAAACCTGGTGACCGAAACAGTGGAGATGAAGCCCAGCAGAGCCACCACTAGCATCGCTGAGACCACCGTTGTGTTGAGCGTCCAGCAAATATAAGTGGCCAGCGCACACTGGAACATGGCCACGAGGCCATCCATACCCACCAGGCGATCCAGTGAGTTGGGGCCCACGATGATGCGCCAGACAGTGATCAAGAACGCCACCACCAAAAGCCCTGCCGCGATGGTGAGCAAAATGCCATAAAGCTGCGGATCCATCAGGGATGGCTCCTTTCAAAAATCTCAATCATGGATGCTTCGAGCTGTGCCACCTGGGCAATCTCCTTTTCGATCTCGGCTTCCGACTCCGCGTCCAGAATGTGGATAGTCAGCATGCGGTTCGCGATATCGATGTCGGTGACGGTTCCACCCGGCTGCAGGTTGTACAGGCTCACCGCGAGGGAGAGGATGAACTCGCTGTCGAGGCGCATCGGCAATTCCAGAATCGCCGTCTTGGGTGGTTCCTGGGGGCGCACCGCCAACCAGCCCACCTTCAGGGAAGCGTGGAAAAGGTCCCACGTCCAATGCAGCATGAAAAGGACGAGCTTGCCCCCCGAGACTTTCACCCCGGAAATCGGCATCTTTGGAAGTGGTAGCGCTAAGACCACGAAGAGGCCTACCAACAAGCCACCCACGAGGTTGGCCACGGTGACCTCGCCCATGAGCAGGCACCACATGACGGTGATCCAAGCTATGAACCACGGGCGGAAGCGGTGGCGAATGCCAGAAAATTTCATCGCTGCCCCTCCTTCTTTTCTGGTGCGCCGGTGGGTGTGGCGGGAGCAACGGAATCGACGCCGGGCTGCGGCTGCTCAATGGGGGAGCGGCGCTGCTCGAAGGAATCAGCGTCGTTTTTGTATCGATCCTTCTGGTCCAGCGTTCGGGAAGGATTATCAGCGTTGTCGCCCAGCACCGCATAGCGGTAGATGGTGTCATCCTGCGCAGACTCGGCCGCGCGGCTGGTCACACCGGAAATGGGGCCGGCTAGGAAGGTAATCGACACTGACGCCAACACCAACAGGGAGGTGGAAGCCAGCATGCCGAAAGGCACCTTGCCCACGTCCTGGCGCTCTTCGAGCTCGATGACATCCGTGACGTCGGAAAGCGGCGAAGGGTGCGCCAATGCCATGTTGCCTTCTGGGGCGTCGGCGCGGTCGCGCAAGAATCCCTTAGCCCATACCAGAACCATGACGTAGAGCGTGAGCAGCGAGGTCAGGACCGCGCCGCCAATCAGGACCCAGGCCTGCCATGAGCCCTCGTTCGCGCCGGCCTGCAGCAAAATGACCTTGCCGAGGAAGCCGGAAAATGGCGGGATGCCGCCCAGGTTCATGGCCGGGATGAAGTACAAAATTGCGATGAGCGGGGCGCTGTAAATCAGCGAGCCCAAGCGGCGCAGGGAGGAGGTACCCGCCTGACGCTCGATGAGGCCCACCACCAGGAAGAGCGCGGTCTGGACCAGAATGTGGTGCACCGCGTAGAAGATGGCGCCGGACAGACCCTGTGCGGTGCCGAGGGACACCCCAAAGATCATGTAGCCGATGTGGCTCACCAGCGTAAATGACAAAAGTCGTTTGATGTCAGACTGCGCCATCGCACCTAAGATACCCACGAGCATCGTGGCCAGCGCTACCCACATGAGCAACTGATCCAGGCCGCCGCCGGTAAAGATGGAGGTGCGCGCACGAATGATGGCGTAGACGCCGACCTTGGTGAGCAAGCCCGCAAAGACTGCCGTGACCAGGGAAGGCGCGGTGGGATAGGAGTCCGGCAGCCAGGCATCCAGCGGGAAGATGGCGGCCTTGATGCCGAAGGCGATGAGCAGCACCGAGAAGATCGCCGTACGGGTGCCCTCCGGGATGGTCTCCATGCGCATGCCGATTTGCGCCATGTTCATGGTGCCCACTGCCGCGTAGACATATGCGAGGGCGAGCACGAAGATGAGAGAGGAGGCCATCGAGACCATAACGTAGCCCACGCCGGCGCGCACGCGGGCGGGCGAGGCGCCCAGCGTGAGCAGCACATAGGAGGCCACGAGGAAGATCTCGAATCCCACATACAGGTTGAACAGATCACCGGCCAAGAAGGAGACGTTCACGCCCATAGTCAGCAGCATGTACGTCGGCAGGAAGACGGCGACGGGCTCGTCCTTGGAACCGTCGCGAATACCCTGCGAGATGGCGTACCACATCACTGAGAACAAGACCACGGACGAGGTAAAGAGCATCACCGTGGAGAGACGATCGGCCACCAGCGTGATGCCTACGGGTGCGTCCCAGCCGCCGACTTGCAGGGTCTGAATGCCCGCGGTGTCGGCGATCAAGATCAGCAGCGCATTGACCGCTGCCAGCAAAAGCAAAGAGAAGAATGCGATCTGGCGCTGGACGCCGGGGAAGCGGGCGCACAGCATCGACAAGGCTGCGGCGAGCGCCGGGATGACCACGGGCATGGGGATGAGGAAGCCCATGTAAGGAAGCAGGAAGCTAACCAGCGGAGGCAGGGTCTCAGTCATCGTTTGCCTCCTTTACGGGTTCCTCGAAGAAGGCTGGGCCAAAGGCGTCGCCTTCCTTGGTGGCGCGGCCGGTGGCCGGGTCGTTGGATGCGTCATGATCAGGGGCCGCGGCGGCGTTGCCCGGGCGGGCGGCCAGAGCCGCGATTGCGGTATCTTCCGCGTCGTCCTCAATGACGTCGGCGGTGCGGTAGCGGTACTGGCGGTAGGCCAGAGTCAGGATAAATCCTGTCAGCGCCATGGAGATCACGATGGCTGTCAGGATCATGCCCTGGGCCAGTGGGTCCGCGATGTTCTCACCGTATTGGGCGGTCTCGCGGCCGTCGATAGGCGGCGATCCAGCCTGCCCGCCGGCCTGCAGGAGCAGCAGGTTGGCGCCATTGCCCAGCAGCAGAATGCCAAGCAGCATCTTGGTCATGGCGCGGTCAAGCATGAGGTACACGCCAGAGCCGCACAGCACGCCTGCGGCGAGGAGAAGGAACAGATTGGCTTCCATTCTTAGCTCTCCTTTCCGGTGGTGTGGGCTTGCGTTGTGCTTGGGGCATCGGGTTGCGCTGCGCTTGACGACGCCCGCGTGGCGCCCGCCGCGTTCTTCTCACGGGAGGAGGCTCGTTCTTTCTGGCGGCGCGCGAGCGAGCGGGCACGGTCACGGGCACGCTGCTTACGCATCTCCTCTTCCTCGTCAAGCTTGCCGCCGAGCGAGTTGAGGATGTACAAGGTCAGGCCCACCACGATGAGGTAGACGCCCGCGTCGAAGACCAACGCGGAGGGCAGCGAGACATCGCCTATGAGCGGCACCGCCACCTTGGTGTAGCCGGTGGTCAAAGGCGGGTGGTTGAAAGCCAGCGGCACAACCACCGAGCCCACCGAGATGAGCAATCCGGTGCCCATGGTGCGCCCGCCGTCGATGGGTAGCGCCTCGTCGAGCTCAGCGCGGCCACCTGCCAGGTAGCGCAGGATAAGAGCCAGCGCCGCGACCAAGCCGCCGGCGAAGCCGCCGCCGGGTGCATTGTGGCCGGAGAAGTAGAAGTACAGCGAGAGCGCGATCATCGAGGGGAAGAGCAGGCGCGTGGCGACATCCACCATGAGGGAGCGGTTGAGGGCCTGTTCTGATTCCACGCCTGCCGCCAGCCAGCGGCGCCCAGTGACCTGCAGGGTGGGGCGGCGCGAGTCGCGGGTGAAGGATTGGGTGCGATAAATCAGCGATGCGATACCCGTGGCGGCGATAACCAACACGGTGATCTCACCGAAGGTATCCCAGGCGCGCAGGTCCACCAACAGTACGTTCACGGTGTTGGCGCCGTGGCCGATTTCTTTGGCCAGTTCCGGCATGAACTCGGAAATGGGGTTAGAGCGGCGGGCATTGATGGCGAACATTCCCACGAGCGTCACGGTAAGGCCCACGCCAACCGCGAGCCAGGCGCGCAGACGACCCATCTTGGGGTCCTGCTTCCACTCGGTATTAGCCGGCATGCGGCGCAGAACCAGCATGAACAAAACCATGATGATGGTCTCCACGAGCAACTGGGTCAGGGCTAAGTCAGGTGCGCCATGCAGCGCAAAGAGGAAGGACAGTGCGTAGCCGGTGACGCCAACGATGATGACGCCAGACAGCCTATTGTCCGTCACGGTGGCAGCGACAGCACAGACGATGATGATGAGCGCAGCAACGATCTGCCACGGGTTTTCCGCCACGATCATGCGTACGTTGGTGAGGTCGCCGCGGATGAGCATGATGACCGGCAGCACCATGAGGGTGGCGAAGATGATCGACATGTTCATCTGCAGGGAGCCGCGCTGCGTGGAAGCGGTGGTGTGCAGCGAGAGCTGACGCAGGCTGTTGATGACGGTGTCGTAGGCCTGGTCTGCTGAGCCCAAAGCCGGGTACTGGAACTGCCACTTGGCCAGTTCTGCGCGCTGCCAGTGGAGGAAGATACCGGCCACGACGATGACTACGGAGATACCCAGCGGTACTGTCCAGCCGTGCCACAGAGCGAGGTAGGTGTGCTCGTCAGCGCCGAAGATGTTGTTGAGGTGCTGGTTGATGCCGAGGGAAAGCGGCTGTGGATTGACGCCGAAGAAGATGGTCAGGGCCGTAAGACCCGCAGGCGGAATCCACAACAGCGGGGAGAGCGCATGCATGTCGGCCACGGCGTCGGAAGTGCCGCGGCTTTGGCCCGCAGCGTCTTTCTTCGTGGCGAAGGCGCCCCACAGGAAGCGCAGCGCGTAGGCCATGGTCAGCATGGAGCCCACGACGACGCCCACCAAGAGCATGTTGCGTGGCATGCCAACGAGCAGCTCCTCGTGAAGGATGGTTTCAAGCGTGGCTTCCTTGGCCACAAAGCCCAGCAGGGGAGGGATGCCCGCCATGGACAGTGCCGGGATGATGGCAAGCAGGTATAGGCCGGGCTTTGCCTTGCCGAGGCCAGAGAGCTTGTCGATGTCGCGCGTTCCCGACGCATGGTCGATGGCACCAACGATCATAAACAGCGCAGCCTTGAACAGGGAATGCGCAAAGGTCAGCGCGAGGCCTGCTTGCAATGCCTCGCGTGAGCCAATGGCCACGATGGCGGTGATGAAGCCCAACTGCGAGACGGTGCCATAAGCCAAGATGAGCTTGAGGTCGCGCTGCTTGAGGGCCATCCAACCGCCCAACAGCATCGTTAAGGTGCCAAGCGGCAGCACGACGAGATGCCAGGTGGCCACCTCGTGGAACTCCGGTGCCAAGCGCGCAACCAGGTAGATACCGGCCTTCACCATCGCAGCGGAGTGCAGGTAGGCAGAGACCGGCGTCGGCGCGGCCATGGCGCCGGGCAGCCAGAAGTGCGCGGGGGCGATGGCGGATTTACTCAGTGCGCCGGCCAAGATGAACACGATGGCAATCGTGATGTAGGGGGTCTGGGCGAGGCGGTCGAAAGTCTCGATCTCACTAAACGTCCACGTGCCCGTTTGGCGGCCGAGCAGGATGATGCCCATGAGCATGGTGAGGCCGCCCAGGGTGGTGACCATGAGCGCCTGCTGCGCGGCGTGACGCGAGGAGGCGCGTTCGCCGTAGTAGCTCACCAGGAGGTAGGACAGCAGGGAGGTCACTTCCCAGAACACGTACATCATCAGGAAGCTATCGGAGATGACCAGTCCATACATCGCGGTGGCAAAGCAGACCATCTGGGAGCCAAACATGGCCAGACGCCGGGGAGTCTGGTCGAAGTAACCCCAGCAATAGAGCAGAACCAAAGCGCCGACGCCCAAAATGATGAGGCTAAAGAGGGCAGAGAGCGCGTCCATGCGCAGATCGACGTTGAGGTTCGCGTCCGGCATCCACTCCATGGTGTAGCGCAGCGTGGCACCGTCACGGAAGGCGCCGGTGGTGAGTTGTTTGAGGACCCAGAAAAAGCCCGCGCCGGGGACAATAGCGAGTGCGCCAAAAGCAGGACGGCCAACAAAAAATATGAGGAAGGGCGCGATGATGGTGGCCAGCACCAAGGCACTCAAGACAGCTATCACAGCTAGGCTCAGGTCTCCTTCTCGTTCGGAGCCGCACGAACACAGTGGCGCACGTGTGACATGTATTCAAATTCAAGCATGCGCCGATGAACTCATCGCGGGCCGAAGCAGAGGTATCTGGCCGGTTAATGAACCACTTTGAAAGGAACCTAGGAAGGTGCCACTGGCAGCGTCAACGCCCCCTTTTCTCACCGCATTGACGCCGAGGGTGCAAGGGTGGATGTATGGAAGTCATGCTCCAAGCATTCACCGCAAGCGTTGAAAATTGGAGAAAACAGGTTTGGGGGACGCATCACGAATGGCGCAGCCAATACTGGCGACTATACCTGCCGACTTTCTAAAAGTCACAGATTTTTAAGGAGGCAGTTATATATGGGGCTAGTTTGGCAGCACACAGGGGCACGCCGTCATGGCGTACCCCTTAAATAAAAGTACCTTTTGCTCTCTTAACTTGCTCTCTTAACTGATCTGGCAGGTTGGTTTTAGGCGAAGCGCTGGAGGAAGTAAGCCTCGGCAGTAGCAATCTTTTCGATCTCCGTTGGATCCACAGACTCGTTGGCGGAGTGGATGGTGGCCTTCGGATCCTCAACGCCGAAGAGTGCGATCTCGGCATTCGGGTGCTTCTCCTGCAGCTCCACGGTCAGCGGGATGGAACCGCCCATGCCCTGGGAGATGGTTTCTGTGCCGTAGGCTTCGGCGAGGCACTCGCCGAGCAGCGTTGCGGCTGGCTTTTCCGGATCAGTTTCAAAGCCGCGGTTAGCCTCGAGGATCTCGACCTTGATGTGCGCGCCCCACGGCACGTGCTTCTTCAGGTGCTCGGCCACGGCCTCCGCGGTAGAGCGGGGGTCCATGATGGCTGGGGTGCGCAGGTTGAGGTTTGCAGCAGCGGTGGCCGGAACTGCGTTGACGGCCTCGGCAACCGGGGTGGAGGTGAAGCCGGTAACGGTAATTGCCGGGCGAGCCCAGATCATGTCGGCGATCTCGGTGGCGCCTGCCGGATCCTGGGAACCCATGATCTCGGTGCCGTCGAGCATCTGTGCATCGGAACGGAAGTCCTCCGGAGCGTAGGCACTGCTCTGGCCTTCCGCCAGCGGCCAGGAGCCTGCGCAGTCGACGCCATCGATAACCGTGCGACCATGCTCGTCGCTGAGAGAATCGAGTGCGCGCATGAGTGCCTTGACGGCGTCGGGAGCTGCGCCGCCAAACTGACCGGAGTGCACGCCCGCCTCGAGGGTGTCAACCTGCACGTAGATCTGCGCGCCGCCGCGCAGGGAGGTGGTCAGGGTAGGCAGGCCGGCCTTGGCATTGCCGGCGTCGGCGATGAGGATGGCGTCGGCAGCAAACAGCTCCGGGCGCTCCTCGATGAGGGCGGACAGGCCCTCGCCGCCGCGCTCCTCGGAGCCTTCGATGAGGAAGGTGAGGTTGAGGTCGGTGCCACCGTTGGTGTCGATCGCGCGCAGGGCAGCCAAGTGCATTGCGACGTTGCCCTTGCAGTCCGCTGCGCCGCGGCCGTACCAACGCACCTCGCCGGAGGCGGATGGGCGCTCGGTCAGGGTCAGCGGATCGGACTCCCACGGTTCACGCGGGCCGACGGGGACAACATCGTAGTGGGAGTAGAGCAGCACGGTCTTGGCGCCCTCTTTGCCCGCGCGCTTGCCGACGAGCGCGGTGGAGCCGTCAGCAGTAGGAATGGCCTCGACGTCGACGCCTGCTTCGGTCAATGCGGAGCGGACCCATGCGGCGGCCTTGGCGCACTCTTCTTCCAGACCTGGCTCATTGTGAACGGAGTTGAAGGAGACGAGCTCCTTGAGCTGAGCGAAGATGCGCTCGCGGTCGGCGGTGATGAATTCAGAAATAGCAGTCATGCTCACTAACATACCCGCCGCGTAGGGATGCCTGAACGTTTGAGTTTCTGCCCGTGTGGACTAGGGTTTATGGGTACTTAATTACAGAATCTAAATAGATTTCTCACTAGAAGGAATTCGGCATGGCACACAACGCCGCCCCCGCTTCGTCCTCGCCAGCTTCTGCTGGTCCAACACTGCGCGAGCTCACACTGCGTGGCATTCTCATCGGTGGACTGATCACACTGGTATTCACCGCTGCCAACGTCTACCTCGGCCTCAAAGTCGGCCTGACTTTTGCTACCTCGATTCCGGCAGCCGTCATCTCCATGGCCGTGCTGCGCAGGTTCGCTGGTCACAACATCAAAGAGAACAACATCGTGCAGACCATTGCGTCTGCCGCTGGCACCCTCTCTGCCATCATCTTCGTCCTGCCGGGCTTGGTCATGGTGGGTTATTGGAAGGGCTTTAGCTTCTGGGAGACTGCTGCGGTCTGCGCCATCGGTGGCGTGCTCGGCGTGATGTACTCCATCCCGCTGCGCCGTGCCTTGGTGACGGGCTCCGACCTGCCTTACCCGGAGGGCGTCGCCGCCGCGGAGGTGCTCAAGGTCGGCGCCGACAACGGCGCTTCCGCAGCCGCCCATGAAGAAAACGCCAAGGGTCTGCGCGTCATCCTCGTTGGCGGCATCATCTCCGCAGCGATGGCTCTGCTTGCCGCGATGAAGGCCGTGGCCTCGTCAGTATCTACCTACTTCAAGCTGGGCTCCGGTGCCACCACCCTGGGCACCTCGCTATCCATGGCGCTCATCGGCGTGGGTCACCTGGTTGGCATGTCCGTGGGTATCGCAATGCTCGTGGGCGTTGTCATCTCCTTCTTCATCCTGTTGCCGATGCACACTGCCGGCGATATCGGCGGACTCGATGCCACCGCGCTTGCCGATACCGTCGACTCCGTATTCTCTGGTGAGATTCGCTTCATCGGCGTGGGTGCTATGGCTATCGCCGCTATCTGGACGCTCCTCAAGATCACCGGCCCAATCGTCAAGGGCATCTCCGAGTCCCTGGCTTCTTCCCGCCAGCGCAAAGCCGGCCAAAACGTGGACGTGGCTGAGCGCGACATCCCATTCCCTTATGTCCTAGGAACCATCGTCATTTTGATGGTCCCGATTGCGCTGCTGCTGTGGGACTTTATCTCGGGCACTGATATCCATGAGCACATGGGCGTGCTCATTACGGTCTCCGTCCTGTTCACCCTGTTGGTGGGCCTCATCGTGGCCTCTGTGTGTGGTTACATGGCGGGCCTTATCGGTGCGTCGAACTCGCCGATTTCCTCCGTGGGCATCATTGCTGTGCTCGCGGCCTCGCTGCTTATCGCCGCTGTTACCCGCGGTACCTCTGCGGATCCGCTTTCGCTCGTGGCCTACACCTTGTTCACCGCGGCGATTGTCTTTGGCATCGCCACGATTTCCAACGACAACTTGCAGGATCTCAAGACCGGCCAGCTCGTCGGCGCGACCCCGTGGAAGCAGCAGGTGGCACTCATTATCGGTGTGCTGTTTGGCTCTGTGGTCATCCCGCCGATTCTGCAGGTCATGCTCACCGGCTTTGGCTTCCAGGGCATGGAAGGCGCTGGCGAAGACGCCCTCGCTGCACCGCAGGCTGCTCTTATGTCGTCGGTGGCTTCCGGCATCTTTGATAGCTCGCTGGATTGGAACCTTATCTTTACTGGTGCGGCTATCGGCGCTGTGCTCATCGTCATCGACGAGGTCTTGCGCAGGACCACCAGCAAGTACTCGCTGTCTCCGCTGGCTGTTGGCATGGGCATGTACCTGCCGGCCTCGCTGACCATCATCATCCCGATCGGCGCCATCTTGGGCTACTTCTATGACAAGTGGGCCGCCAAGCAATCCAACCCTGACTTCTCTAAGCGCATGGGCACCCTGCTGGCAACTGGCCTCATTGTTGGTGAGTCCCTGTTCGGCGTGGTCAACGCCGCTATCATCGCGGCCTCCGGCGGGGAGTCCCCGCTGGAGATTTTCGAAGGTGGCACCGTCTCCAACGTCCTGGGCATCATCTTGTTCGTGGTGGGCATCGGCTTTGCTTACCGCTGGACCAAGTCAAAGGTCACCAAGAGCTAGCGCTTTCCGGCGCTGCCTGTACCCGCGCCTCTTCACACCCGCGTCTTTTTACACCCGCGCCGTTTACCGGCGCGGGTGTTCGCTTATAGCGTGCCGGGCAGCTCGTGTCTTACCTTGCACTCGTAGTGGGGGAGTGCCAGAATGGTCGCTAGCACTCCCGTAGGGCAAGTGCCAGAAAACCCCATCTATGTGGTTGAGGCTGGTCCACACTCACCAGCCGTGCCGTCGCGGGCGTCCGTATAGATACAGACGTGAGTGTCGTCCTAAACAAAACTAAGGAGCACAAACACAATGGCAAAGATTATTGCCTTCGATGAAGAGGCACGTCGCGGCCTTGAGCGTGGTCTGAACACGCTGGCCGACGCAGTTAAGGTCACCCTCGGCCCTAAGGGCCGCAACGTCGTCCTGGAGAAGTCCTGGGGCGCCCCGACCATTACTAACGATGGTGTCTCCATCGCTCGCGAGATCGAGCTGGAAGATCCTTACGAGAAGATCGGCGCTGAGCTGGTTAAGGAAGTCGCCAAGAAGACTGACGACGTTGCCGGTGACGGCACTACCACCGCTACCGTTCTCGCACAGGCACTGGTTCGTGAGGGCCTGCGCAACGTAGCCGCTGGTTCTAACCCTATGGGCATCAAGCGCGGTATCGAGTCCGCAACCAAGGCTGTTGTTGACTCCCTGCTCTCCTCCGCGAAGGAGATTGAGACCCAGGAAGAAATCGCAACCACCGCAGGCATCTCTGCCGCTGACCCGGCAATCGGTGCCAAGATCGCTGAGGCTATGTACACCGTGGGCAACGGATCCGTAAACAAGGATTCCGTTATCACCGTTGAAGAGTCCAACACCTTCGGTGTGGACCTCGAGGTTACTGAGGGTATGCGCTTCGACAAGGGCTACATCTCCGGTTACTTCGCTACTGATATGGAGCGTCAGGAGGCAGTCCTCGAGGATCCGTACATCCTGCTGGTTTCTTCCAAGATCTCTAACATCAAGGACCTCGTTCCGCTGCTGGAGAAGGTCATGCAGACTGGCAAGCCGCTGCTGATCATCGCCGAGGACGTTGAGGGTGAGGCCCTGTCCACCCTCGTCGTGAACAAGATCCGTGGCACCTTCAAGTCCGTTGCTGTTAAGGCTCCGGGCTTCGGCGACCGCCGCAAGGCTACCCTGCAGGATATGGCTATCCTGACCGGCGGCCAGGTCATCTCCGAAGAGGTTGGCCTTTCCCTCGAGACCGCTGAGATTGAGTACCTCGGCCAGGCGCGCAAGGTTGTTGTCACCAAGGATGACACCACCATCGTCCAGGGTGCTGGCAACCAGGAGCAGATCGACGGCCGCATCAAGCAGATCCGCGCTGAGATTGAGAACTCCGATTCTGATTACGACCGTGAGAAGCTGCAGGAGCGCCTGGCCAAGCTGGCTGGCGGCGTTGCTGTCCTGAAGGTCGGCGCTGCAACTGAGGTTGAGCTCAAGGAGCGCAAGCACCGCATTGAGGACGCAGTCCGCAACGCAAAGGCTGCTGTTGAAGAGGGCATCGTTGCCGGCGGTGGCGTTGCGCTGCTGCAGGCTGCTTCCGCTCTGGATGCGCTGGATAACCTCACCGGCGACGAAGCAACCGGTGTGAAGATCGTTCGTGAGGCACTGTCTGCACCGCTGAAGCAGATTGCCCACAACGCTGGCCTGGAGCCGGGCGTTGTTGCTGACAAGGTTGCATCCCTGCCTGCTGGCCAGGGTCTGAATGCTGCAACCGGCGAGTACGTTGACCTGATGTCTGCTGGCATCAATGACCCGGTCAAGGTCACCCGCTCCGCACTGCAGAACGCTGCTTCCATCGCAGCGCTGTTCCTGACCACTGAGGCTGTTGTCGCTGACAAGCCGCAGCCGGCTGGCGCTGGCAATGCAATGCCGGACGCTGACGCGATGGGTGGTATGGGCTTCTAGTAGTCAGTAGAAGCACCCGCTTAGTAATAAGGCGCGCTGATGCCCCGTGAGGGGCGTTGGCGCGCTTTTGTCATGCTGTAGGCGCCATGGGAAGGACAGCCGGGCAAAAGGGGTCAGGTGGCGCCTGGAGCTACTTTCCGATGTTCCATCGCGCGTGTCGCTACCAACCTTTCGGCAAAAGTGTGCGGGGTCGCGGCAGACGCCGCTAGATCGAGACATGTACGGCTGGGCAACGGTCGCCGTGGAGGCGCCCCTTGCGGGGTCGTGCGCACTGCCTTTTCGGCGGCGATGAGGAAATCTCCGCGCTGTTAATGAAGTGGCGCAAGTGAATCGAATGAAACTTGCGAGATCGATTTCTATCCCATGCGCCCCATCGGTCAAGTCGGTGTGGCGGCTTCTGGCGGGGTCAATTCGCCCCCGTTGTAGGGTAAAAAGTGAGGGGTGAAAAAAGTTTTCTAAAGCATTTGCGAGCGGTTTTGCTATGTCGAAAACTAGCCAGGATCCGTTACGGGTGCACATATATTCTTAAGTTGAGTCGGTGATCGGATCATTATTTTCGCTGGTAAATAAGTTTCGCCATCAATGTGTTTAATGTCATAGCCTTAACTCTGTAACGCGGCTTATAGCAAACTGACGAAAATCTCACTCGCGTTTCAACTTGCCTTGTCGCCAGATTGTGACAAAATAGTTTCCCGTGACGCCCACAGAGGGTGTCTGCAAATCCGCAATACCCTCGGGTGTAAATGCCCGAAACCTATCTAAGGAGTTCATAATGGACCTCTCTATGATTCAGACCCACCTCGACAACTTCGTTGCCACCTGGGAGGGTTGGACCAAGGTTCTTGGTTCCATCGGCGGCGTACTGTTCAACAGCGCTGTTGTACTCGACCTGCTTTCCAGCAAGTAATTCATAACATCTAAAACCTCCCTCCGGAAATCATCTAACAGGAGTAACATATGTCTTCCGTTCTTAACAAGACCTTCGAGCTTTCTTCCGACGGCTTCTCCCTCGACGCACTCGTTCGTGACTTCGAGATCGTTCACACCTTCCTGAAGCCGTTCCTGACCTTGGCTGAGGGTGCTTCCAAGCTGATCGGTATGTTCGTCTAAGAACATCCCTATCGCGTAAGCGATTTCTAAGAGCCTCACCTTTTGGTGGGGCTCTTTTGCTATGTCTGGGTGGGGGAGGGCTTAGGGGTAAATCGGTGGAGTTGTAGTGTAATTTAGCGCGCCGAATGGTTGGGTGACCGGTAAACTTTTAAGTATGGCTGACATTAAAGACGACGAACTTCCTGAGATTGACCTTGCTAAGACCGACGGCTACGTCGTCGATGATTCTGACGAGGACGACCCGGCCCTCATCATGCCGGATGGTTCGCCAATTGAAACCTGGCGAGAGAACTACCCGTACGAAGAGCGCATGTCGCGCGATGAGTATGAGAGCACCAAGCGTGCGCTCCAAATCGAGCTGCTGAAGTGGCAGAACTGGACCAAAGAAACCGGCCAGCGCCACATCATCTTGTTTGAGGGCCGTGACGCAGCAGGCAAGGGTGGCACCATCAAGCGCTTTAATGAGCACCTCAACCCACGTGGTGCGCGCACCGTCGCATTGGAGAAGCCGTCCCCACGTGAGTCGACCTCTTGGTACTTCCAGCGCTATATTCAGCACTTCCCAGCCGGCGGCGAAATCGTTTTCTTCGACCGCTCCTGGTACAACCGTTCCGGCGTCGAACGCGTCATGGGTTTTTGCACCGAGTCCCAGCACGCAGAGTTCCTGCGCGAAGTCCCGATGCTTGAAAACATGATTCTTGGCTCTGGTATTTCCCTGACCAAGCTGTGGTTCTCCGTTACTCGTAAGGAACAGCGCACCCGCTTTGCGATCCGCCAGATTGACCCAGTACGCCAGTGGAAGCTTTCCCCAATGGATCTAGCTTCCCTAGATAAGTGGGATGATTACACCCGGGCCAAGGAAGAGCAGTTCCGCTACACGGATACCGAAGAGTCCCCGTGGATCACCATCAAGTCCAACGACAAGAAGCGCGCTCGTATCAACGCTATGCGCTACGTGCTCTCTAAGTTTGAGTACACCAACAAGGACCACGAGGTAGTTGGCGAGCCTGACCCGCAAATCGTTATGCGTGGTCGCGATCAAATTGGCGATTAAACTCGATGTCTAGCCTCGTCGCCGCCGCCGAACTCGAGAGTGGCTTGTGGAGCGTACGCCTCACGCGTGCAGAAAAACGCAACGCGTTAAGCGTGGCGCTCTGCAAGGACTTGGCAATGGCATTAGACGCTGCGGTTGAGGCAGGCGCGTCGACAGTTCTAATTGAAGCAGACGGCCCCGTGTTCAGCGCGGGCGCTGATCTGACTTCCCAAAATTTTCAAGGCGAGTTGTACCCGACCCTTGAGGCACTCTTCGCAAAGATTGCCCGATTACCGGTCCCTGTCATCGCTTGGATCGAAGGCCCCGCTATCGGTGCCGGAATGATGCTCGCCATGGCCTGCGATATCCGCTTTGTAGCCCCGGCGGCATCCGCCGCCCAAGCCATCAGCTTTAGCTTGCCGGTAGCCAAAATGGGCATCGGCGTTGATCCTGCTACTGTTCGCAATCTTCAGCTGCTTGTCGGTGGCTCATGGGCCCGCCGGATGCTGATTGCCGGGGAGATTCTTAGCTTAGAAGACGCACTGTCTACTGGATTCGCGATCAGCGCAGGTAGTCGCGAGGAAGTTATGGCAGCGGCAGCGCAAATCGGCAAAGGCTCCCCACATACCTTGCTTAATCTCAAGATGGAGTTTGCCACGTCGTCGTCAAGCCCCTTTACTGAAGAAGAGCGTAACGCTGCCCGTGTAGAAGCGTGGCGGGCGCGTCAGCAGTAAACCGTCCGATGCCCCTAGCTGCTAGAGCGTGGGGATTTCCTGCCGTCGGAATTCCGAGACTATGTGGCAGTTAGGGGCGGTCATAGTTCTAAGGGGCATGCAAGAGAAAGCCGCCCTGATTGCCAAATCGTGGCGCAAATGTGAAAGAAATCGGCGCCAATTTGGCAATCAGGGCGGCTACGGGGTGGAGCAGTAGCGGGGTTAAGCCCAGGGCTCAATCGGGTTACCCTGCCATACCGAGTTGGCAGGTACGCGGTCACCGCGCATAACCAGCGAGCCTGGGCCCACGGTGGCGGCCTTGCCCACCAGCGACGCCGGCAGCGCCACGGAGTGGGACGCTAGCGTGGAGCCGGCCTCAATGGTGACCGTGTCGAGGCTCATCACGCGGTCCTGGAAGAGGTGCGTCTGCACGACGGTGCCTGGACCCACGGAGGCGCCGGCGCCCACAATACACAGGTCGGTTTCCGGGAACCAGTAGGAATCAATCCACGCGCCGCCGCCAATCTTGACGCCAAGAGCGCGCAGGCCGAGGTTAATCTCACCGGTGCCCAGCGTGTGCTGGAAGAACCACGGCGCAGCGACTGCCTCCACGAAGGCGTCTTGGAGCTCGTTGAGCCACACGAAGGCGGACCACAGCGGGTGGTCACCCGAGCGGTGTTGGCCCACGCAGATCCACTTCACGGCCACGGTGATCGCCATGCCGACGCCCCCGGCGGCCATCAAGATGAGACCGGAAAGCAGCCAGGCAACAGCGATGCCAAAGGAATCGACAAGGGCGTAAAGGCTGGCCAGAACACCGGCCAAGAGCATCGCAGAGGTCATTGGCGCGAGCAAGCGCATCGTTTCCACGACGCCGCGCGCTGCCTTGACCCCGAAGCCCGGGTTGTAGGTCAAAGACTCGCCCTGCACGCCGTCCACGTGTGCTTCGACGCGACGCATGCGCTCCGGCGGGGAGCCCCACCAGTTGGAACCGGACTTGGACTTCTTTGGCGTCGACGAGAGCACTGCAACCAGTGAGTTCTTCGACAGCTTGCGGCCTGGGCCCGTGATTCCGGAGTTGCCCACGAAGGAGCGCTTGCCCACCTTGGTCTCACCAGTGAGCATCCAGCCGCCGCCGAGTTCGTAGCCGCCGATCATGGTGTCGTCGGCGAGGAACGCACCGTCCTTGATGTCCGTGAGCTTGGGGATCATCACCGCGGTGGAAATCTCCGCGTCCTTGCCGATCTTGGCACCGAGCGTGCGGAACCACAGGGGAGTCAGCTGCGAGGCGTAGAGCGGGAACAAGGTGGTGCGGGCATCGTCCATGAGGCGCTCGATGGACCACAAGCGCCAGCCTGCGGCAGAACGCACCGGAACGACGCCCGGCTTGACCCCGATGGACAGAATCCGCACGCCCAGCCAGGTCTGCGCCATGTAGAAAGCGAAGGCCACCAGCGCGCCGAATGGGGCGAAGAAGAGGGAGCCGATGAAGTCGTTGCCTTCGGTTACGTGGAGACCCCACACGACCAACGCCGCGCCGAGACCCAGCGCCACGATGGGCTGGATTGCGAGCAGAATCGAGGTCAGGCCGTAGAAAGCCACCCACCATGGGCGGCGCTTTGGCAGCTCGGAAGGGAATCGGTGTTTGGAGCGGCCCACCTTCTTGGCCGGCGAGCCGGACCAGCGCTGGCCGTCCTTGATTTTCTTCTTGCCGGTAACCGTGGAACCGGCCTCCACGTGGGAGTACTTGCCCACGTTGGTGCCCGGCAGCAGCGTCGAGCGCGCACCGACGCGCGCGCCTTCGGCAACGTTGATGGCGCCGACGTGGAGGATATCGCCGTCGAGCCAGTAGCCGGAGAGGTCCACCTCCGGCTCGATGGCGGCGTGGTCGCCGAGGGCCAGCAGGCCCGTGACCGGCGGCAGGGAGTGCAAGTCGACGCCGCGGCCAATCTTCACGCCCAAGGTGCGGGCATAGTTGTTGACCCAGGTGGCGCCGGCAATAGACCGTGATCCGGAGGCATCGGCCCAGCGCTCAGCGGCCCAGATGCGCAGGTGCGTCGAGCCGCCGCGCGGGTAGTCACCGGGCTCAATTCCACTGGTGAGAAGGCGTGCTCCGTAGCCGCCGATAGGGATGCGGCCAATTGGAGTGGCGAAGACGATGACCATGACAGCCACCAGCCACCACGGGGTGGTCAGCGCCCAGTCCGCGCCGACGGCGTGGGCGAGGTTGGAGCCCAGCAGCAGCCAGGCCAGCCAGGAGGTGGCAGCCAGGGTCATCACCGGGACCTGGATGAGGGTCTGCAGCGCGCGGGTGCGGCCGCTGACCTTGCGCACGGAGCGCGGGGCGACGGTGGCGGGGCGCTCCTCAGCGCCCCCGATGTGCTCGGCGAGGGAGCCGAGACGCGGGTGGTCGTAGAGATCCCGCACAGCCACGGTGGGGTACCGCTCGCGGATGCGGCCCACGAGCGTCGCGGCGGCCAGAGAGGTGCCGCCCAAGGAGAAGAAGTCCGCGTTCTCATCGGAGACGGAAACACCGAGGGTTTCGACCCACAATTGGGCAAGCCACTGTTCGGTTTGGGTAAGCCCCGCGGCTTCCACACCAACGCCCGGCAGTGGCCACGGCAGGGCCTTCTTGTCCACCTTGCCGGAGGTGCGGATGGGCAGCTCCTCCATCACACAGATGCGAGGGACCAAGGCCGCAGGCATGGTCTCAGCGAGACGATCGTGCGCGGCTTGCTGGTCGAAGCCCTTTGCTTCGTCCTCGAGGGACACATAGCCCACCAGCACGGATTCGCCGCCTGGGGTCTTCTGCACGGCCACGGCCGAGTTATAGACGTTGGGCAACGCGGCGACGTTGGCCTCGACCTCACCGAGCTCGATGCGGCGGCCGCCAATCTTGACTTGGTCGTCCACGCGGCCCACGAAGTAAAGGCCGTCTTCCTCCAAGCGCACGTGGTCGCCCGTGCGGTAGGCACGCTGCCACGCCATGGACTGCAGCGGCGCGTACTTTTCCGCGTCCTTGGCTGGGTCCAGGTAGCGGGCGAGTCCCACGCCACCGATGACGAGTTCGCCGACCTCGCCGAGGCCCACGGGGAAGCCTTGCTTGTCGACGACCACCAAGTCCCAGCCGTTCAAAGGCAAACCGATGGACACGGGGCGGCCTGGCAGCATGCGCTGCGCGCAGGCCACGACGGTGGCCTCGGTTGGGCCGTAGGTATTCCACATCTCACGGTCATCGGTTACCAGACGGTCCACCAGTTCCTGGGAGCAGGCTTCGCCGCCGACGATGAGCAGGCGAATGTTGTCGAGCGCCTCGGCTGGCCACAGGCCCGCCAAGGTAGGGACGGTGGACACGACGGTGATGTCGCGGCGGATGAGCCAGGGGCCTAAGTCCATGCCGGAGCGGACCAGAGAACGTGGCGCGGGCACCAGACAGGCGCCGTGGCCCCAGGCTAACCACATCTCTTCGCAGGAGGCGTCAAAGGCTACGGAGAGGCCTGCGAGGACGCGGTCGTCGGGGCCGAGCGGGCCGTGCGGATGATCCACGAGGAAAAGAGCTGCCTCAGCGTCAACAAATGCGGCCGCGGAGCGGTGGCTGACGGCAACGCCCTTGGGCTTGCCGGTGGAGCCGGAGGTAAAGATGATCCAGGCGGTATCGTCCGGGGTCGGCGCGCCGGCCTCGTCGCCTCTTGCTGCGGGGCGCTGCGGACGCAGGGAGCGGAAGCCTTCGTCGCTGAACACGCCGTCGATGTCGGCCTCGCCGAAGACCATCTCGGCGCGCTCGTCGGGGTCGTCGGCATCGACAGGCACGTAGGCCGCGCCCGCAGCCAAGGTGGCCAGAATCGCCAGGTAAAGTTCTCGCTTGCCGGAGGTCATCCGGATGCCGATGCGGTCGCCGCGGCGCACGCCGTTGGCGCGCAGCTCGCTGGCCCACGCCTCGACATCGGTGATCAGCTCGGAATAGGTGAGCACCTCGCCGTCGTCAAGCGCGGCGGCGTCGGGATGCAGCTCAGCAGTAGTGCAAATGATGTCCCAGAGCGTGCGTTCGCGTGGGGCATGCTCGCCCAGCAGGTACTGCTCGGGGACGTGAATGATTCCGGCGCCAGGCTGGTGCGCGTCTAAGGGGTCCTCGGGCAGCGCGTGGCGCCCGGTACTCTTTTCATCTTCCGCCATTTAAGCATCATCCTCGTTAGGGCCGATGATGGCGGTGGCGAGCTTACGCAGGTGCTTGAGCTGCTTGGAGGTGGACTCGTCGAGGGCGGCGTCCTCGGCGGCCGCGACGAGATCGGCAAGCTCCTTGTGCGCCTTGACGCCCTTCTTGGTCGACGCAACGATTTGGCGGCGGCGATCCTTGGGGTCGCGCTCGCGCTTGGCCCAGCTGCGCTCCTCGAGAGAGTCGATGAGGCGAACCATGTCGGAGGCGTCGATGGCTAGGGTCTCCGAAAGGGCCGACTGGGAGGCGACGTCGCCGTCGACGAGGCAGGTCAATACCCAGTACTCGCGGATGGTGGTCTGGCGGGCGCTGAGCGCTTGCTCGACGCCGTCGCGGGTGCGGCGGCGGAGGCGCTCGAGCTGGAAGGAAGGAGATTCGAGGAGAGCGTTGGGGATTGAAATAGTCGTAGCCATACAGATAAGGCTAGACGCCCCAACGTAAGAATCCTAAATTATGGGTAAGTCCCCATTGTTTATTTTCATTTGTCGTCGTAGACGGTGGGCATGCCCTGCGCAATCCAGGCGTCGGTGCCGCCGAGCACGTTGATGACGTCCCAGCCGCGAGCCTGCTCGAGGTACTGGCCCACTTGGAAGCTGCGGCCGCCGGCGTGGCAGATCAAATAGATGTCGCGGTCCAGATCGATTTCGTCGAGGCGACCCACGATTTCACTCATCGGAATATGAGTCGCGCCCTTGGCGTGCTCTACCTCCCACTCGTGGGTTTCGCGGACGTCGATGAGCTGCGCGCCTTCTGGTACCTGGTTTGGTTCAACGTTTTCCATAGGCCCAGCCTACCGGTGCGGTGAGATGGGGGACTCCCATGCACAATTTGCCAAATAGTGCCCTTGAAACTGCAGTTTTCGAGGGCTTAGTTGGCAAAATGTGCCTTGAAGGGAGAGCTAGCGGTTTGCGGAGAGATACTCCAGAATGGCCTTCACGCGGCGGTTGTCCTCGCTGGGATCCAAACGCAGCTTCAAAAAGATGTTGGACACGTGCTTGGCCACGGCGGCCGCCGAAAGCACGAGCTCGGCGGCAATCTCCTTATTAGATTGCCCACGCGACATCAGCTCCAGGACCTCGCGCTCGCGGGGGCTGAGCTCGCCCAAGCCGCTGCGGCCTGACTGCATCAATGCGCGCGCCACGGTGGGGTCGATGACGGTGCCGCCCTGCGCAACCACATCCAGGCTGGACAGGAAGTCCGCCACCTCAGAGACGCGATCTTTGAGCAGGTAGCCCGTGCCCGCGGTGGTGTTTTCAAAAAGCTCCACCGCATACGCCGGCGCCACGTACTGGGAAAGCACCATCACCGCCAGCTCTGGGTAGCGGCGCCGCAAGGCCACGCCCGCCTTTAGCCCGTCATCGGACATCCCGGGCGGCATGCGCACATCCGTGATGACGATGTCGGGAAGCT
Source organism: Corynebacterium sp. HMSC06C06 (assembly GCF_001807295.1). NCBI lineage: Bacteria > Bacillati > Actinomycetota > Actinomycetes > Mycobacteriales > Corynebacteriaceae > Corynebacterium > Corynebacterium sp. HMSC06C06. The sequence goes on along the minus strand of NZ_KV788498.1, from coordinate 48,898 downwards.
CATCTAGCGCGTCCACCAGAGCGGTTAATTCCGGCGCATCCGCCGCCTGGCCCACCACGTGGTGGCCGCGCCGCTCCAAAAGTCCGGCCACGCCTTCTCGCAACAGCGCGGAATCATCCGCGATGACAATCTTTAGCCCGCTCATGCCTGCCACCTACTCCGCCAGCCCGCTGCTGCCGCGTTCAAGCAGCAGGGGAATCTCGCAATTGATCTTCGTCGGCCCGCCTTCCGACGAGTGGACCTGCATCCTCCCGCCGAATGCCGCTAGCCTTTCTGCCATTCCCGCTAGTCCGTGACCTGGTATTACCCGTGCCCCGCCGGGGCCCTCGTCCACGACGGAGATATGCAGCGAGGCATCCGAAGTAACAAGCACGCTCACCGGTGCGTCCGGTGCGTGCTTTGCGGCGTTGGTCAGTGCTTCGGTGCCGAAGAAATATCCCGCGGCGAGCACGCTGGGGGATAGGTGCGGCAGTGGGTGCGGGGCGAAGATGGAGATGTGAGAGCCGTAGGAAGAAGCGACGTCGGAAAGCGCGGCGACCAAGCCGTGGTCCTGCAGCACCTGGGGGTGAATGCCATGGACGGTAGCGCGCAAGCTGTTAAGGCCGGCATCCAGCTCGCGCTTGGCCTCCCGAATCAGCGCCAGGACCGGGCCCTCAGTGTCTAACTCGGCCTCGCCCAACTTGATGCTGGCGGCCACCAAGTATTGCTGCGCGCCATCGTGTAAATCGCGTTCGATGCGGGCGCGCTCGACCTCGTAAGCATCGGCGATGGCGCGCCGGGAAGTGGTCAGCTCAGCGATGATCGCAGCCTGGCGCTGCTCATTGCTGGGCTGGGGCTTAGCTTTGCGATTACGAAACACGATTTCCAGCTTAGTTAGGGTGGTACCTAGCGAGGGTAGTGCCAGCACTACCTGAAAAAGCAGTGCCTAGGCCATGGCCTGCAGGTGCCGGAAAAGGTGAAATGAGGACTATGACACAGACACTCTCATTGCATGACATCACCAAGGATTACGGCGGGGCGCCCGTGCTCGCTGGAATCTCTCTTGACATTCAACCCGGCGAACTCGTCGCCGTCATGGGCCCTTCCGGTTCCGGCAAGTCCACCTTGTTGCACTGCATGTCTGGCGTTCTGCGCCCGAGCGACGGCACGGTATCCTTCGGCGATACGCAGCTTTCCGCGCTAGGCGATTCCGGCCGTTCGCGGCTGCGCCTTGAAAACTTTGGCTTTGTCTTCCAAGACGGGCAGCTGCTGCCAGAACTGAGCAACATGGACAACGTGGCGCTGCCGGCCTTGCTGTGCGGCGTGCGGCGCTCGGTGGCGCGTAAGAAGGCGATGCGCCTGCTGGACCAGCTTGGGTTGGGCGAGCTCGCTGAACGACGCCCCGCCGAAGTCTCCGGCGGCCAAGCCCAGCGCGTGGCCATCGCGCGTGCGCTGGCGGCAAACCCGGCCATCGTGTTCGCGGATGAACCGACCGGCGCGCTCGATCAGTCCACCGGGCACGAGGTCATGCAGCTGCTGACCACCGTGGTGCGCCAATCCGGCGCCAGCATGGTCATGGTCACCCACGACCCAAAGGTCGCGGATTGGATGGAACGCCGCGTAGAGATCCGCGATGGCATCATCCACGACGACCGGCGTCTCAACGCTGAAGCTAGGGGAGGGCAACGATGAGGACCGCAACTCTAGTTAGGGACCTGCACCGCGAATCGATCCGCGCTCGCTCCGGAACCGGCGTGGTGAGCATCGTGGCGATTGCCAGTTTGACCATCGGCTCGGCCATCGCTTTCCTGGTGGCCGGCGGTACCTGGATGCTTTGGGAACGGGCGCACCATATCGAGGACGCCGCGCCGGGGTTGATGGAGCTTTACAACGATTACGAGGATTTCCTCTATGTCTGGTTTGATCTTGCACTCTTCGCATGCGTTTTCCTGATTCCAGCGCTGTTCAGCCTGACCGCGCAGGCAGCTATCCTGGGCGCTTCGGGACGCGAGAAGCGCCTGGCCACCCTGCGCCTTATCGGCCTAAGTTCACGCCAAGTCACCCGCATGACAGTTCTCGAGACCGGCTTCCAAGCCCTCATCGGTGTCTTCTTGGGTTGGCTCTTAAGCCTGCTGGTGGCTCCCGTGTTCACTCACCTTTCTTTCCAGGAGCGCCAAGTCCAGCTAGAAGAACTGCACCTGCCGTGGTGGGGCTACCTCACCGTGGCGGCGACTGTTGTGCTGCTTGTGTTGTCCGCCGCGTTCGTCGGTATGCAGCGCGTGCGCGTGAGCCCGCTGGGCGTCGCCAGGCGTCAGATGCCACCGGCGCTGAAGCGCTGGCGCCTTATCCTCTTCATCATTGTGGTGGTGGGTGGCGTCATTTTCCTTAAGGGATTCAGCTTCTCCGCTGATCAGGGCGTTATTATTGGCATGTTGAGCATGCTTTTTCTCATCGCGATGAGCATCAACTTCGTGGCTCCCTACGTGTTGCAAGTGGGCGCGCAGATCATGGCTAATTTCCCGGGCACTGCGCATCTCGTGGCCTGCCAGCGCATCGCCACCAACTCGAAGGCCATCTGGCGACGCGTCATGACCATGGCTTTCTTCGGCTTCCTTGCTGGCTACCTGGTGGGAGCACCGCTTGGCGACGACGGCCTTACCCTCGCCATGCGCGAAGAAGAACACATCCTTACTGTCTTCACTGATATCTCGACCGGAGCGCTTCTGACTTTGATCTTTGGCTTCGTGTTAACGGGTATCTCTATCTTCCTGGGACAAGCCTCCGCGGCCTTTGAGGATGCCAGCCTGGGGCGCTCCTTGAGCCTGATGGGCGTGCGGCGCAGCTTCCTTTCTGGTGTTTCGCTGCTCGAGGTCCTAGCTCCAGTCGTAGTGGTGAGCCTGCTGGGCTTTATGCTGGGCTCGCCGCTGGCATTCATCATGTTCGCAAGCGGCGACCCAGGCATGGACGTCGACGTTACCTCCCGCATCCTGATGGCGTTGTCCTTCCTAGGTGCCGGCTGGATCGTCACCTTGGTTGCCGTCGTTGCGGTAGAGCCGCTGCGCACCTACGCGCTGCGTTCTGGCGGACGCCGCGAGTAAGTGCCCTCTCGCTCGTGGCTCCAGAGAAAGTGCCAGTCCCACGGCGGGCGGAGATAGCTCTTCTTGCCGTGGGCAATGGCGAGTACTTGCTGCACTACTTTGTCACAGTGGTGCTTTATGGTCGTGGCCGTGTAGTGGAGAGGAATCCAGCCGCGATGTGCGGCGTCGTTAAGCTTTTGGCGATCTAGTTCGAAACGCTGTCTAGTCTCGCCGCTGTGATAGGCATAGCCGTCCACCTCGATGGCGATGCGATGCTTATCGAGCCGCAGGTCCCAGCGGTAGGGGCCAATCATTGCGTTGTTGCGGACCTCAAAGTACGGCTCGAGGGCGCGGGTGAGCCGGCGCTCGGGCACCGAATCCGCGCCGAGGATGGCCCGCTCCAGCACGCGCCGGGTGTGGGCTGGAAACCTCGGGAAGTCCAGCTCCCAGAGCTTGAGCCGCTCCCGTGCGTGCTTGCCGGGTAGCAGATGCTCGAGGAAATCCACCGCGTGATTTTCTTCCATTATTTCGAGGGCCTGGAGCGGATTGCACACGTTGACTTCGTCGTAGGGGAATACGCCCTTGGGCTGTGCCCGGCGGCTTTTGAAGTAGGTGCTCTCGGGTAGCCGGTTGGCGCGGATTAGCTGCAGCGGAAACTTAAGGCGCTGGTTTAGGTGCTTGGCTGCGGCGGAGTAGCCGTCGAGCGCGCTATCGGGCCAGCGCCGGGTAAGGATCTCCGCGAGTTGGTGCGGGCTTGGATCCGCAGAGAGGTAGAGCCCGTGGCAGATTTTGAGCCCGCCGCGGCGTGAGGCATTTCTGCCCGTGTAAATTTCCATCGCTTCCCCCTCGATGGTGCTTCTAGGCCTTCGCGTTGTTCCCCCGAAAACGCGAAAGGTACATTTTGCCAAATAGTGGGCGAAAACCCGCGGGTTTCAAGCCCTTGCTTGGCAAAATGTACCTCAGAAGTGCGAAGCTGTCGCGCCAGGGGGCGCCAGAGGCGCTCGGCCCCAAGCCTTACTTGTGGCGAGCGATAGCCTCTTCGAGGATCTTTTCCGCCTCAGCCTTGTCGCCCCAGCCAGAGCCGGTAACTTCCTTGTTCGGCTCCAGGTCCTTGTAGTGGACGAAGAAGTGCTCGATCTCGTCCTTGATGGAATCCTCAACATCGTTGATGTCCTGGTAGCGCTCCCAGCGCGGATCATCGATGACGCAAAGCAGCTTGTCGTCGCCGCCGGCCTCGTCGGTCATCTTGAAGACGCCGAGGACGCGAGCCTCAACAACAACGCCCGGGAAAACTGGCTCCGGCAGGATGACCAGTGCATCGAGCGGGTCGCCGTCCTCACCGAGGGTGTGGTCGATGAAACCGTAGTCAGCCGGGTAGGCCATCGGGGTGAACAGGTAACGGTCAAGGAAGACCTTGCCGGTCTCGTGGTCAACCTCGTACTTGTTGCGGGAGCCCTTTGGGATCTCGATGGTAACTTGCACGCTCACTGCGAATTCCTCCATTGGGAAGTTGTCTGTCAATTGCTCCCAATAGTCTACCGTGCCGCGCAATCGCGCTAGGGTGAAAGGCGATGAAAGCGAAGCACATGTGGTGGACAGGCACGGCCGTGGTGATGGCCGCTGCCATTGCAGGCACGGCTGTCCTAGGCGTAAACATCCAGCGCACCTACAACGGACTGGACCACGGCACGCCCTACTCGCAGGAGGCGCCGGTGACTCCTTTGCAGGTCGCGGAGCCAGGCGAGGTGGATTTGATGGCGTTGAAGGGCAGGCTCAATGAGTTGGGCAAGGACCCGGCCTTGGCCACCTTTGGCGGGCAGGTCATCGACACCACCACTGGCGAGGTCGTGTGGGACCGCGATGCCGCGCGCCCCTTGACGCCCGCTTCCTCCACGAAGGTCCTCACGCTGGCCGCCGCGACGTTGGCGCTCGACGAGGACGAGCGGATAATCACCCAGGTCATGCAGGGGGAGAAGGAAGGCACCGTGGTGCTGCGCGCGGCTGGCGACGTCTGGATGACCTCCGAACAGCTCGACGATTTGGCCTCGCAGGTGGGTAAGGCTGACGAGGTCATTCTCGACACCAGCGCCTGGGCGGGCGCCCCGCAGGCACCGGGCTGGGACCCGGAGAATGTCGATGAGGGATTCGTCGCACCGATGGAGCCCATCATGCTCTACGGCGGTCGCCTGGGCAAGACCACTGGCGACGTCCCGCGCAGCCACACCCCTGCCCAGGACCTAGCGAAGGCCCTGGCCAAGCGCCTGGGGACCGACAAAGTCAGCCAGGGCACTGCGCCGCAGGCCGGCGTGGTGCTGGGCGAGGTGCAGTCCGCGCCGCTGTCTGAGCGCGCGCAGGACGCCGCGAAGGATTCGGACAACGTCATGGCTGAGGCCATCGGACGCGAGCTGGCGATTGCGCGCGGCAAGGAGCCGAGCTTCGCCGGTGCTGCCGAGGCCACCCTCGAGGTGCTGAAGGTTAACAAGATTGACGTCACGGGAGTGACGATCAAGGACAACTCTGGCCTCTCCACCGAAAACCGCATTTCGGCTGCGGTGCTCACGCAAATCATGAACATGTCCACAGAGACCGACGAGCTGCGCCCGTTGCTGGGCTACCTGCCGCTGGCTGGTGGCGACGGAACGCTGTACACCCGCTATGGCGATTCTGGAGCGCGTGGCTTCGTGCGCGCCAAGACCGGCACGCTGACTGGCGTCTCCGCCTTGGCCGGCACTGTGCAGGGCAACTCCGGCCGCGTGTACGCCTTCGCTTTCCTAGTCAACGACGGAGACATCCTTGGCGCCCGCAAGGCGCAAGACGCCCTGGCCAGCGCGCTCCATGACTTCTAGGTTCACGGGCACGCCATTTTGGCCGCGGGTCTCGCCAAACTTTCTGGCCTGCCGACGCGCGGTCGCTGACTTCGTCGCGTGCCGGGAAATCGCTGTGGGGCTTTCGGGAGGCGCCGACTCGCTGGCGCTGACTGCCGCGCTGGTAGCCGAGGGCTTCGACGTCGAGGCGTTGTGCATCGACCATGGTCTGCAGGACGGATCGGCCGAGCAGGCGGCGAAGGCCGCGGCGCAGGCTGAGACCTTGGGGGCGCGTGCGCGGGTGCTGAAGGTGGACGTCGCGAAGCAAGGCTCCATGGAGGCCGCCGCGCGAGTGGCTCGCTACCGCGCGTTCGCGGCTGCTACCGACGCCCCCGTTGCCGTGGCGCACACCGCCGACGACCAAGCAGAAACCCTGTTACTGGGCGCGCTGCGCGGCAAGGTCACCGGCATGCTGCCCACGGCCGAGATCGAGGGCGTGCAGGTGGTGCGCCCGCTGCTCACCGTGCGCCGCGCGCAGACCCTCGGCGCCTGCGAGGAACTGGGGCTTGAGCCCTGGCACGACCCGCAGAATTCCGACACCAACTTCCGCCGAGTGGCTCTGCGCCACGACATCATTCCGCGGCTGACGGATCTGGTTGGTGGGGACGTGGTGCCAGCACTCGCGCAGGCGGCTGCCGACGCCGCCCGCGACGACGAGTTCCTCAGCGTCAGTATGGATATCGCTACGCCCGAAATGGATGCAGTCGAGCTCGCTGCCCTTGCTGAGCCGGTGCGCCGTCGCACCATCGCCGCGTGGCTGAACGCGCAGGGCGTGGAGGTGACGCGGGAGGCTGTGCGCGGAGTCGACAAGCTGTGCGTGGACTGGCACGGGCAAGGGGGAGTAGCTGTGAGTTACCCGCAAACAATCAAAACTATGGGGCAAAGGTTGGAAGTGTCACGCGTTGGTGGCAAACTGGCACTATTGTCCGGTCACTAAAGGAGCGCACGCGTGCACGACAAGAAAGATTTCAACGTCCCAGCAAACCCCTACGGCGAAGACGTCGAAGCAATCCTCATCGGCGAGGATGAACTGCAAGCCAGGATTCAAGAGATGGCGGACAGCGTTTCCGCTAAATATAAGGACGCAGAGGATGAGCTGATTCTCGTTTGCGTGCTCAAGGGAGCCGTCTTCTTCATGACGGACTTTGCGCGCAAGCTGTCGATTCCGTCCCAGCTGGAATTCATGGCTGTGTCCTCCTACGGCAATGCCACATCCTCCTCCGGCGTGGTCCGCATTCTCAAGGACTTGGACCGCGACATCGAGGATTGCGACGTTCTTATCGTTGAGGACATCATCGACTCCGGCCTGACCTTGTCGTGGCTCATCCGCAACCTGAAGGGCCGCAACCCGCGTTCCCTCGAGGTTGTCACCTTGCTGCGTAAGCCTGAAGTTATCCGCGCAGAGATCGATCTGCTCGACGTCGGATTCGATATCCCTAACGAGTTCGTCATCGGTTACGGCCTCGATTACGCGGAGCGTTACCGCGACCTGCCCTACGTCGGCACTTTGCACCCTGACGTGTACACCAACAAATAGGTACTGATGAAAAACAAGAATGTTCTCCGCTACGGCGGAATCGCAGCGCTCGTTTTGGTTGCGCTGTATGCATTTACCTTCTTCACTAATGACTCCCGCAGCTACATGCGGGTGGATACTTCCGTAGCGATGAAGCAGCTCAGCGATAAGAATGTCGCTGAGGCGCAAATCGACGACCGCGAACAACAGGTACGCCTCAAGCTCAAGAAACCGGTCACGGTGGAGGAACGCGAGGGCGTTGAAGAGGTCATCGCCAAGTATCCGGCACGTGCCTCCGAGCAGATTTTCAACTCGGTAAAGGACTCCGGGGCGGAGAAGTACCAGACCAAGGTCACCCAGGAATCCTTCTTGGGCTCCATGGTCAGCTTCTTGCTGCCGATGATCATCTTGTTCGCGTTCCTCTTCTGGTTTATGTCCCGCATGCAGCAAAACGGCGGCGGCATGTTCGGCATCGGAGGTAACAAGGCCAAGCAACTGACCAAGGACATGCCCACCAACACGTTTGCGGACGTCGCTGGCGCGGACGAGGCAGTTGACGAGCTGCAGGAAATCAAGGACTTCTTGGATGACCCAGAGCGCTACCATGCACTCGGTGCGAAGATTCCGCGCGGCGTGCTGCTTTATGGCCCTCCGGGAACCGGTAAGACGCTGCTGGCGCGCGCCGTCGCGGGTGAGGCGGGCGTTCCTTTCTTCTCCATCTCGGGTTCCGACTTCGTGGAGATGTTCGTTGGCGTGGGCGCCTCCCGCGTGCGCGATCTGTTCAAGCAGGCGAAGGAAAACAGCCCCTGCATCATCTTCGTCGATGAGATCGACGCCGTGGGTCGCCAGCGCGGCTCCGGCACCGGCGGTGGGCACGATGAGCGCGAGCAGACCCTGAACCAGCTGCTCGTGGAGATGGACGGCTTCGGCGACCGTGAGGGTGTCATCCTCATTGCCGCGACCAACCGTCCGGATATTCTGGACCCGGCGTTGCTGCGCCCGGGCCGCTTCGACCGCCAGATTCCGGTCACTAACCCAGACCTGGCTGGCCGCGAGGAGATTCTGCGCGTCCACGCTAAGGACAAGCCTTTGGCCAAGGAAGTCGATGTGGCGCAGCTGGCCAAGCGCACTGCTGGTATGTCCGGCGCTGACTTGGCTAACGTTCTTAACGAGGCAGCACTGTTGACCGCGCGTATCGGCGGCAACGTCATTACTTATGACGCCCTCGAAGAGGCCACCGACCGCGTGGTGGGCGGCCCGCGCCGCCAGGGCAAGATCATCTCCGAGCACGAGAAGAAGGTCACGGCCTACCACGAGGGCGGCCACACCTTGGCCGCTTGGGCGCTCAAGGACATTGAGCGCGTTTACAAGGTCACCATCTTGGCCCGTGGCCGCACCGGTGGCCACGCGATGACCTCGCAGGAAGACGACAAGGGCATGTACACCCGGGACGAGCTCTTCTCCCGCTTGGTCTTCGCCATGGGCGGACGTGCCGCCGAGGAACTCGTATTCGGTGCGCCGACCACGGGTGCTTCTTCCGATATTGAGAACGCCACCAAGATTGCACGCTCCATGCTCACCGAGTACGGCTTCTCACCGGACCTGGGCACCGTGAAGTACGGCAAGGAACAGGGCGACCCATTCGGCTACGGCATGGGTGGCGGCTCCATTGAGTACTCCGACGATGTGGCCGCACGCATCGACGAGCAAATGCGCTACCTGCTCGACCGTGCGCATCAGCAGGCCTATGACATCCTGGCGGAAAACCGTGACTACCTGGATAAGCTCGCGGAAATGCTGCTGGACAAGGAGACCCTGCGTCGTCCGGACCTGGAGGGCATCTTCGAAGGCATCGAGCCGCGCGCGGCTTTCGACGTCTTCCCGAACGAAGATGATCGCTTCCCGCGCCAGGCTGGCCGCGAGCCGGTTAAGACCCCGGCCGAGTTGGCCAAAGAACGCGGGGAGGAGCTTCCGAAGCGCATGACGCTGGTGGAGGCTTCCCGCGCGGCCCGCGAGCGCCGCCTTGCCGGTGAAAGCCAGGCCGAGGGCGAGATTGGCTTCAGCTTTGGCCAGCACGCCGGCGACAAGGTTGAGGGTAAAAACACCTTCTTCGCGCCGGAAGAGGCCGCGCCGAGCGATCGCCCCACCTCCGAGATCCCACGCGTCGGTGGCCGCCACTCCAAGCCGCAGGAACCAAGCGATCAGTGGTCCAGCTACGGCGAGGAACAGCGCGCGAATAACCCTTACAACGGCACTAAGAAGGACGACAATGAGCGATAACATCCCAGCTAAGGGAGAATTCGACCAAGCCCGCGCCGAAGCGGCCGTGCGGGAACTGCTCATTGCGGTGGGCGAGGACCCCGACCGCGAAGGCCTCCAAGAGACCCCGGCCCGCGTCGCCCGCGCCTATAAGGAAGTCTTCGCCGGGCTGCACGCCGACCCCACCGAGGTCCTCCATAAGACCTTCGCGGAAGAGCACCAGGAGCTGGTTCTCGTGCGTGATATCCCGATTTATTCCACCTGCGAGCACCACCTCGTGCCTTTCTACGGCGTGGCACACATCGGCTACATCCCCGGCCCCGACGGTCAGGTCACCGGCCTGTCCAAGTTGGCTCGTCTGGCGGACATGTACGCCAAGCGCCCGCAGGTCCAGGAGCGCCTGACCTCCCAAATCGCTAATGCGCTTGTCGACGTCCTCCATGCTCAGTCCGTCATCGTGGTCATCGAATGCGAGCACCTGTGCATGGCGATGCGCGGCATCCGCAAGCCAGGCGCCACCACCACAACCTCGGCTGTGCGCGGCGGTTTCAAGAGCAACGCCGCATCCCGCGCCGAGGTTATGAGCCTCATTAGGAGCTAGCAATGGCAGTTAGTGACTTGACCGTCCCCGGCCGCACCTTGGTCATGGGAATCGTGAACGTCACCGAAGATTCTTTTTCCGACGGCGGGCGCTGGATCGACGTCGATGCCGCGCTCGCGCATGCTCACGAGCTGGTCGCCGCGGGCGCTGACATGATCGACGTCGGCGGCGAATCCACCAGGCCGGGAGCGGTGCGTGTGGAGGAGGACGTCGAGAAGCAGCGCGTGGTTCCGGTGATCCGTGCGCTCCACGAAGAGGGAATCAAGACCTCCGTCGACACCATGCGCGCTTCCGTGGCCAGTGCCGCGGCCGAGGCCGGCGTAGACCTCATCAATGATGTCTCTGGCGGCCTCGCGGATAAAGAGATGTACGCCGCGATGGCCGATTCCGGGCTGCCCGTGTGCCTGATGCATTGGCGCACCGTGCAGTTCGGTTCCGCGGCTGGTAGCGCCGACCACGGCGGTGACGTGGTGCGCGACGTGCACGAACGCCTGGCGCAGCTTTCCAGCGCCGCCCTTAAAGCAGGAGTTTCCGCAGACAACATCGTCCTCGATCCGGGCCTGGGCTTTGCCAAGACCCCGCAGGACAACTGGGCGCTGCTCAAAGCGCTCCCGAGCTTCCTTGAGGGCGAGTTCCCCATCCTGGTGGGGGCGTCGCGCAAGCGCTTCCTTGTTGCCATCCGCGAGGACCGCGGCGTGGAGTCCTCGCCGCTCCTGGCGGACCCGGCCACTGCTGCGGTGACCGCAATCTCTGCGCAGATGGGCGCGTGGGGCGTGCGCGTGCACGAGGTCGGCGTCTCCCGTGACGCCGTGGACGTGGCCGCCGCCTGGAACGCCGGTCTGGAGTATTCTGGCGGGCTAAACGCCACGGGCAGTTACACCAATGGAAAGGGCAACTGATGGCAGATCGCATTGAACTCACCGGCCTCGAATGCTTTGGCTACCACGGGGTCTTCCCGGAGGAAAAGCGTGAGGGCCAGCCCTTCATCGTGGACGTGACCTGTTGGACGGAATTCCCCACCACCGATGACTTGGCGGGCACGGTTAATTACGCAGAGCTTGCCGACGTCGCGGCCACCATCGTGGAGGGCCCGTCCCGGGACCTCATCGAGACCGTGGCCAACGAGGTCGCGGACACCATCATGCACCGATTCGACCTGCTGCACGCGGTAGAGGTGACCATCCATAAACCGAAGGCGCCGATTCCGCGCACCTTCGCTGACGTGGCTGTTGTGGCACGGCGTTCCCGAAAGAAGATGGGCTGATGCGCGCGGTATTATCGATTGGCTCCAACATGGATGACCGCCGCGCACTGTTGCAGACGGTCTTTGACGAGTTCGCGGAAGAGACCGTCGCGGCCTCGCCCGTGTACTCCACACCGCCGTGGGGAGTGGAGGACCAAGACGAGTTTCTCAATGCAGTGCTCATCGTGGAGGTGGATTCCACACCGATGGAGTTGCTGCGCCGCGGGCAGGGCCTGGAACAGGCTGCGGAGCGCGTGCGCGTGCGGCACTGGGGTCCGCGCACGCTCGACGTTGATATCGTGCAGGTAGACGGCATTACTTCCGAAGACCCGGAACTGACCCTCCCGCACCCTTTTGCCCACGAGCGCGCTTTCGTTCTGGTGCCGTGGTTGGCCGCGGACCCTAAGGCCCGCTTGGGCGATACTGCCGTGGCTGATCTCATCGCAGGGCTCGACCCGCATGAGGTGGAGCAGGTGAAACCGCTATGAAGCGGACGTCGATTGGCTGGCTCGTGGGCACTGGTCTGTTTGTTGCCGCAGCGGCAGCTATCCTGACCACCCGCTTTTACGGTTCCATGTTGGCCATTCCGGCCACGGTGTCTATTTCGTTGTGGGCCATGGCGTTAGTGTGTGCGTTCCTGACGTGGAAAGTGCGAAGCGCCAAGGAAGACGAGCATGGGATTGGACTGGACAAATCGCAGCTCAACCCGCTGACCATCGCGCAGTTCCTGCTGGTGGGTAAGGCCTCGGCGTGGACGGGTGCCATCGTCGGCGGTGCTTATGCGGGCATGCTGGTTTATGTGCTCCCGCGCGCGGGCGAACTGGTAGCCGCGTCGAGTGACTTGGCTGGGGTTCTCACCTCGGCGCTGGGCGGCATGGCGTTGTCCGTGGCAGGAGTGGTTTTGGAACGCCATTGTGAGGTCCCGCCCGACGCGCTGGGGAATACTTAGTAAGTCTTTTTCAGCTACGGAATGTAGATTAGTGGGCATGACTGCTCCGAACCCTAATGCTATAAATTCCGCGCCGAAGAAGGCAGATGCTGGTTCTATCGGACTCATTGTCCTAGTGATTCTGGCCGTCATCGCTAGCATGGTCATGCTGATTTCGGGTTCTGCGAGCGCATTGAAGCTGGCGCTCATCGCGGCGTTGTGGGCTGCGGTCTTGGGCTTCTTCTTGGTGGTTCGTTACCGCCGCGAGGCAGCCGAGTCTGCGGCGTTGCTGGAGGCGGAGCGCTCACGTCAGCCTGCGCCGGTGCAGCAGGACTCCGACATCATGGAGGAGATCCGCCGCGAGCTGTCCTCCATTCGCGCCCAGATCGAGGAGCTGTCTGGCCGCGAGTTCACTTATGAGCCGGCCGCGCTGCACGCAGAGGCCCGCCGCATCATGGAGCTGGAGGAAAAGACCCGCGAGCCGGAGGTCAACTTCACCCAGGCTTCCAAGGGCGCACCTACTGCCGACGCCGTCGCTGGTCGCCTTGGCTCGCAGCCATCCGCGCCGCGCACGCCGCAGCACAATCCGCTTGACGACATCATCGCGCAGCGAGTCCAGCAGCGAAATGAACAAAAGGCGCCCGCCCAGCAGCCGGTGCCGCCCCAGACCGCGCCGAAGCAGCACTTCCCGGCGGGCCAGTCCGCGCAGGTCTCGCCGCAGTCCACATTCGACACTGCTTCCTTCCAAACCGTCCGCTGGGACGGCCAGCAGTCCACCCACGCTAAGCCGGAAGCGCCCGCGCCGCAGCGCAGTTGGCAGCAAGCGACGTCGGAAAGCCAGCAGCCTAAGCCAGCGAGCCATAAGCACCGCGCCCCAGAGCAGACCGAGTCCCGTGGACGCCGCCGCAGCGACGAGCGGCGCGAGGGCGCTGTCTCCGTGGCGGAGCTCATGGCGGCGATGAAAAAGAAGAAGTAGATGCGCGCCCCGCGGATGCGCGTGGCGGTCTTCGGCACGTCTAATGCCGGCCGTTTGCTCGCCGTCGAAATGCGAACGGCGGGCCACACCGTCGAGGCGCTTAGCGACCTTAGCGAACTGGGCAACTACCAGGCCCTCATCGTCGCTGTCGGGGACGCGCGCCTTGCACAGGCAGTGGACCTTCTCGAGGGCTACGTGCACAAAGGTCTCATCGTCTTCCACACTTGCCTCTCCCGCGGCGTGCAGGTGCTTGACCCGCTAGAGACCAAGGGCTGCGTCGTGGCCGCAGTCGCCCCATACTCGGCGGAGCGCTGGGCAGTGACCACTGTCGACGAGCTAGGGGAGACCGTCGCCGAGCTGGTCTTGGGGGAGGCGCAGTTCACGGCGGCGTCGTTTAGCGATATCGAAAGGCCCGCCCTCGCCGCCCGCGTGTACTATGCCCAAATGCTGACTCTTCTCGCGGTTGACGCCAACGCGGACGTCTTTGGCGACGGGGCCGATGTCACGGCCGCCCACGGCGACGCACTGACGGCACTCGAAAGCTCCGAGGTCATCGCCGCGTTCCGCAGCCTCGAGGAGCCCGGCATGCGCCGCGCCTACCTCGAAGCCGCCCGCCGCATGGGCGAGGTCTATCACCGCGAAGAACTAGAAATGTGGGCACTACAGGAGGAAACCCGATGAACGTCGTCGAGGACATTGACCGCATCCGCATGGTGGGCAGCGCCTACCGCAAGACCGGCCGCCGCGTCGTTCTCGTGCCGCTGGGCAAGGGCGTGCACGCGGGCCACCTCGCCCTCATTCAGGCCGCCCGTCGCATCCGCGGTGCCGTTGTGGTCGTCGCGCTCAGCGACCTTACCGATGTGGATGTGCTGGGGGAAGTGGACGTCGTCTGGCATGCCCCCGCTACGCCCGAGCGCACACGCGTCGTCCCGCAATTTCACGGCATGGAGGACGTGAGCGCAGAACTGACCCGCATCGTGGGGCTCATCGGTGCACTTGCGCCAAGCGACGTCGTCATGGGCGAGAAGGACTACGAGCTCCTCGTGGCCACGCAGCAGGCGTGTACGGACCTGCACCTTGGCGTGCGCGTGCAGGGCGTGCCGGCCGTGCGCATGGCGGACGGCGTGGTGATGAGCCTGCGCAATGCCGACGTGGCGCCGGAAGCCCGCGAGCAGGCGAGCGCCCTGTCCGCCGCCCTGACCGCCGGTGCTTATGCCGCGGAGGCGGGCGCCGAGAAGGTGCTGGAGGTCGCCAGCGAGGTGCTGAGCGCCGCGGGCGTGGAGCCGGAGTACCTGGAGCTGCGTGGACGCGACCTCGGCGAGCCGCCCGCGGAGGGGGACGCGCGCCTTTTCGTCGCCGCCACCCTGGGTGGAGTGCGCTTGATTGACAGCGTGGGCCTGCCGCTGGGTATCGGTTTCCGCAATTTGGACAATCAAGACAGCTAGTCTGGAATCCATGAAGATTGGATTCCTTGGCGCGGGCGCCATCGGTGGATATTTTGGCGGCATTCTCGCGCAGGCAGGCCATGAGGTGGGCTTTGTGGCCCGGGGCGAGACGCTGCAGACGCTGCGCACCACGGGTCTGACGCTTATCGACGCCGACGACAAAGAAACTATCCTCCCCGGCCTGCTGGTGGCGGAGACCTTCGCGGAACTCAAGGATCTGCTTGGCGGGCTCGACGTGGCGATTATCGCCTCGAAGGCGCTACCGGGTAACGCGACTTTCGGCCCGGACCCGGAGTCATTGGCGGGGATTCCCGTGGTGACGACCCACAACTCCGTGGAGATTCCCTACCTTGCCGCGGATCTGTTCGGGGAGGAGAATGTTCTGGCCGGCGTCGCCCGCGTGTACGCCACCCGCTTGGGTGCGGCGAAGGTCAAGCGCAATCCCGGTCCGCTGTCGCTGGCGTTTGGGCCGATGGTGCCGGGTACGCTGCCGCAGGGCCAAGCGCTTGCCAGCGCCCTCAACGACGCCGGCGCCCGCGGCAAGTTCCACCCCACACCGTTGGTGGATGTGTGGGCCAAGGCAATGTTTGTGACCACCACAGGAACGCTGGGCGCGCTGGTGGATAAGCCGATCGGCTATCTCTGCAAAGAGATTCCCGAGCAGCTGGAGGCGTTTATGCGCGAGGTGGAGAACGTGGGCCGCGCCATGGGCGTGGAGCTGCCAGAGAAGGTGGTCGAAGAAACCATGGGCTTTGCCCGCCAGCAATACCCGGAGGCCACCTCTTCCATGCAGCGCGACATCAAGGATCGCCTGCCTAACGAACTCGACGTGCAGGTGGGCGCCATTCGCCGCATGGGCCAGCGCGCTGGAGTTGTGACCCCGCTCTTCGACTTTGCTCAGGACGTGTTGGAGGCCCAGCTCCGCAACTAGCGCGCCCGCCCTCAGTAAGCAAATACCCAAGCCTGGAATTGCACCCCTGGAAACCCAGACCTCCTGTTCGCGGTGCGCTGTTACTATTCGCGGTCGGACCGCGACCTTGAGGTCTTGGTAACCAGGCCTGGGTAAATGGAAAGTGGTGGAGTAGCGGCGAGGTAGTGCGCGCCACAAATGCAAATGGTGAGGTCACCCCATAACCACTGAGACGTGTGTTGGCCAGTGTGATTATTGTTGGGTGACCTCACCATTGCGTCCTCACCATTTAGGTTCGCGGTGTCCAAATGGTGAGGACGCTGCGCAAGTGGTGAGGACGCGGTGCGAAGCCGGGCTAGCAGCTCCTAGTTGACGCCAATTTTGCCGTCCTTCTTCCACACCACAACCACTGCCGGGCGTGGGGTGGACTTGCCACCGTCAGGCCAGTGCGAGGTGGCGGCCTCGAAGGTGGCGTCGTCAGCTTCGCCTGGGTGCTGGACGTTGACCATCACTCGGTCGTCGTCCACGATGGGGCCGCAGGTCTCCGCGCCAGCCGGCACGGTGAGGAAGCACTTGAGCTCGCCGCGGGTCTCGCCCTCGGTGGTCACGGCGTAGAGGCCGTCGTTGGAGTCCAGCGCGTTGCCGTCGGTGGAAATCCACAGGTTGCCGTGGTTGTCGAAGGCCAGGTTATCCGGGCAGGAGATTGGGGAAACCTTGGACTTGTCGAAGCCGCCGAAGTAGGTGTTAGCCACCTTCGGATCGCCGCAGACCAGGAAGAGGTTCCAGGTGAATTCCTCGCCCGCGTGGTCGTCCTCGATTTCCATGACCATGCCGTTCTTGTTCTCCTTCACGGGAGCCCATTCCTTGACATCTTCCTTGTTCTTCTTGGCGTTCTCGCCGGTGGCCCCGCGGTAGGAGTTGTTAGTCAGGGCAACGTAGACCTTGTGGCTATCCGGGTGGACCTGGACATCCTCGGGGCGGTCCATCTTGGTGGCGCCCACCTTGTCGGCGGCCTCGCGGGTAAATACGGCGACCTCTTCGGCGCTGAAGCCGTCAACGTGGGAGGTAAACTTGTTGTTCTCGGTGTCGGAAGTCAGCAGCTTGACCCACTTGCCCTTACCGTCGAACTTGCCGTCCTCCGGCAGGACGCCGGAGCCGTCGATTTCCTCGGCAGGCGAGTTGCCCTCGAGGACCGCCACGTACAGGGTGCCGTGGTCCAGTATGGAAAGGTTGTGCTCGAGGTTGCCCTCCTCAAACTTCTTGGTGGAGATGAACTTGTAGATGTACTCGAAGCGGGAGTCGTCGCCGGAGTAGCACACGACGGTGCCGTCCTCAGCGATGTGAATGTTGCCGGCCTCGTGCTTGAAGCGGCCGAGGGCGGTGTGCTTGATCGGCGTGGATTTCGGATCCAGCGGGTTGATCTCAACGACCCAGCCGAAGCGGTTCGGCTCGTTCGGCTCCTTGGAGCAGTCGAAGCGGTCGTCGAAGCGCTCCCACTTGCGGTCGGTCTCTTTGTCTTTGATGCCGAAGCGCTCGAGGGACTTCTTGGCTTTCTCATCTTTGATGTCGCCAGCAGCGAAGTACTGGTCAAAGTTCTCCTCGCCGGAGAGCATGGTGTTCCACGGGGTCACGCCACCGGAGCAGTTGTTCAGGGTGCCCAGGACGGTCTCGCCCTTGGGATCGGCCGTGGTCTTGACCAGGCTGCTGCCCTTCGCCGGGCCGACGAGCTTAAACGGGGTCGTGGCGGTGATGCGGCGGTTGAGTGGGCCGAACTCGCGCTTGAGCTCACCGGTGCCCTCGACCTTGGAGACCTCCAGAATGGTGTGGCCGTGGCCAGCCCAGCCGATCTTGACCTGCTCTTCTGTAGGGTTGTCCGCGTCGTAGTTCGGGAACATCATCGGCTCGGTGGTGTACTCGTGGGAGCACATGTAGACCATGCGGGAGTCGTCGGAAGGGTGCTCGATGAGGCCCGCGAAGTCGTTGTTGAAGCCGAACTGCTTCTCGGCATCGGCTGCGGTCTGCTTGTTGACGTCGAACTTTGGAGCACCCTCGATGACTGGGTCGCCCCATGCGATGAGCACGGACTGCTCGTAGCCGGCAGGGATGACGACCTCGTCCTTGGTGTTGGGCTGGACGGCGTCGAAAAGCATGCCCTGTGCGGAGGTCAACTCCACCTTGGCGTCGGAAGTCTTGCCGCCGCCCGCAGCGGTGGAGGAGCCAGCAGCAGAATCGGTGGAGGAAGGCGAGCACGCTGCAAGCGCCGCGGAGCCGCCGACGGCGACCACGGTCAGGCCGCCGGCGCGCAGGGCGGTGCGGCGGGAGATTTGGTCGCCGAAGTATTCGTTATCAGAGGTGTTTTCGCATTCACCCAAGCAGGCGTTGCCGCACTTATAGGTGCAGGTAAGGCTTGAACGGGAGGAAGTAAAACGGGAAGGAAGTAGATTCTTACCGAGTAGTGCCATGCTGAGTGCTCCTAGGTCATGGGGGGATTTTGCCAAGGAGCTATGTAAGTCCATGAATATGACAAGGCTATGTACTCGGAATGTCATTTGAATGAACTATTCGTTAAGGGGTGTGCGCCGCGCGCTTGACGACGCCCCACCGAAAGCCATCTCCTCAACATAGGACCTCACCTTGCTATGGGCTATTCTTGTCAGCGTGAGTGAGCAGAAGAATTCCCCCGAAGTAAACGACGTACCCGAGCAGCTGCGCATCCGCCGAGAAAAGCGCGAGCGCCTGCTGGACTCCGGCGTTGAGGCCTATCCAGTAACCGTCGACCGTACGATCTCCATGCGCGACCTGCGCCACGAGTTCCAGGTCGTTGCTGAAGGCGAGGAGCCTGGAACCGAGGAAGGCGTTACCTACCTCACCGCGGGCGAGGAGACTGATACTGAGCACGCCATCGCCGGCCGCCTCATCTTCATGCGCAACACCGGCAAGCTGTGCTTTGCCACCCTGCAGGACGGCGACGGCACCCAGGTGCAGGCAATGCTTTCCTTGGCTGAGGTCGGCGAGGAGCAGCTCGCTGCCTGGAAGTCCGACGTGGACCTGGGTGACTTTATCTCCGTGCGCGGCCGCGTCATCGCTTCTCGCCGCGGCGAGCTGTCCATCATGGCTACCAAGTGGACCATGGCCGCAAAGTCGCTGCGCCCGTTGCCGGTTGCCTTCGCGGACATGAATGAAGAGACCCGCGTGCGCCAGCGCTACAACGACCTCATCGTGCGCGAAGAGGCCCGCAAGAACGCGATGACCCGCGTGAAGGTCATGCGCGCCCTGCGCAACTACCTGGAGGACCAGGGTTTCGTGGAGATCGAGACCCCGATGCTGCAGACCCTGCACGGTGGCGCGGCTGCTCGCCCGTTCGTCACCCACTCCAACGCGCTCGACATTGACCTCTACCTGCGTATCGCGCCGGAGTTGTACTTGAAGCGCGCCGTCGTCGGCGGCATTGACCGCGTCTTCGAGATTAACCGTAACTTCCGCAACGAGGGTGTCGACCGCTCGCACTCCCCAGAGTTCGCCATGCTCGAGACCTACGCCGCATGGGGCGACTACAACGACTGCGCCCGCACCACCCGCGAGTCCATCCAGGCGGTTGCTCAGGCGGTCTTCGGTTCCCACAAGGTCACCTTGGCCGACGGTACCGAGTACGACTTCGGCGGCGAAGAGTGGCCGGAGATCGAAATGTACCCGTCCCTCAACGAGGCCCTGCAGCGCAAGTTCCCAGGCCAGCCTGAGGTCACTATCGACACCGACGTTGAGACCCTCAAGGGCATCGCCGACGTCATCGGCCTCGACGTCCCGAAGAACGGCGGCTGGGGCCACGGCAAGCTCGTTGAGGAGATCTGGGAGGTGCTCTGCGAGGATCAGCTCGAAGGCCCAATCTTCGTCAAGAATTTCCCGGTCGAGACCTCCCCGCTGACCCGCCAGCACCGCTCCATCCCGGGCGTTACCGAGAAGTGGGACCTCTACGTCCGTGGCTTCGAGCTGGCCACCGGCTACTCCGAGCTGGTTGACCCGGTCATCCAGCGCGAGCGCTTCGAGGATCAGGCTCGTCTGGCCGCCGGCGGCGACGATGAAGCCATGGTGCTCGACGAGGACTTCCTGGCCGCCATGGAGCAGGGCATGCCTCCGACAGCCGGTACCGGCATGGGCATGGACCGCCTGCTCATGGCCCTGACCGGCCTGGGTATTCGCGAGACGGTCCTCTTCCCAATCGTGAAACCGGAAAAGTAGACGGCCTTAGCAGGTTGGAATCTCGGCTGCGGATTCCGAGTTACCCCGATAAAAGACGGCATAGTCGGTGTGCTTGTCGGCGGGGTAAAAGCCGGTGAGGTCACCGGAGTTGGAAGTGTCTTTGCTCACAAACCCGATCTTGAACTTACGAAGTGGCGGGCGTGTCACCTAACGTGACACTTCGTGTCTCAAGAATCTAATAATGCAGCTAGTTCGAATCGTCTGTCCCGCGACGTAGTTATCAACCTCTCGATTTTGGTCCTAGGGGCCATGATCATGATTCTCAATGAGACTTCCTTGTCTGTCGCCTTGCCCGCGATCATGGCGGACTTCAGTATTCCTGCCACCTCTGCGCAGTGGTTGACTACCGGTTTCATGCTCACCATGGGCGTGACTATCCCGACGACGGGTTTCTTGCTCGAGCGTTTCACAACTCGCCAGATTTTCCTCGCCTCTACCGGGATGTTTCTTGCCGGTACAGTCATTGCAGCGCTGGCACCAGTCTTCATCGTCTTGCTTGCTGGCCGCGTGGTGCAGGCTGCCGGCACAGCATTGATGATTCCGACGCTGATGACAGTAGCGATGACGCTAGTGCCACCACAGCGACGTGGCTCAGTAATGGGAATTATCTCTATTGTCATCTCGGTTGCACCAGCCCTAGGTCCGACGGTTGGTGGCGCAATCCTCAATGCCTTGAGCTGGCACTTCATCTTCTGGGCAATGGTTCCCTTGGTGGCTTTCATTCTGTTTGCCGGTGCGATCAAGCTGGTTAACGTGGGCGAGAACCGCAACACCCCGTTGGATCCATTTTCTGTAGTACTTTCGGTCCTAGCTTTCGGAGGTTTGGTGTATGGCCTTTCCTCCATCGAGAAGATGCTCGAAGGAAAGGGCATGGTGGAGATCATCGTTTCGGTGGTCGGCGTCGTAGCGCTCATCATCTTCACCCGCCGTCAGATGAGCCTGGCAAAGGATAATCGTGCGCTGTTGGATCTGCGCCCGTTCCGCGTGCGCAACTACACCATCGCGGTGGCCATCATGCTCATCTCATTCGGTCTGATGCTGGGCTCAGTGACGGTGCTGCCTATTTACCTCCAGACCTCCGTGGGTGTTTCCGCCCTAGTGACGGGCCTTGTGGTGATGCCCGGCGGTTTGTTGCAGGGCATCATCTCTCCGTTCGTGGGCCGTATTTTTGACGCGCGTGGTCCGCGGCCGCTGATGATTCCGGGCGCTATCCTGCTGGTTGCGGGCCTGGGCTTGATGGCGACTCTCGACGCCGATTCCCAGGTGTGGATGGTTGTTGCCATGCACGTCACCTTTGCCTTGGGCATGGGTTTGATGATGACGCCGCTGATGACCACGGCTTTGTCTTCGCTGCCGCATGAGCTTTACTCGCATGGCTCGGCGATCATGAACACCCTGCAGCAGCTCGCGGGCGCGACGGGAACAGCTTTCTTGGTTGTATTCCTGACTCGTGGCACCGTGGCCGGCATGCAGTCGGGAATGGACGAGGCCGCCGCGATCGCGCAGGGCGCCCACTGGGCTTTCCTGTTCGCCGGCGCGGCGTCGATTGTGGTGCTCGTGCTGGCGCCGCTGCTGCGTCCGGTTCCGCAGGACTAACAGGGGGAGAGGAACTCTGCGCGGGTGGAGAGGATACGCGGGTTGCCACCCAGGCGGGAAGCAGCGTAGCACAGCGCATCGGTGTCGAAGCCATAGTCGATGACCACCGGGTAGACCTTGCCCTCTGCTACCTCGCCGCGTAGCGACGGGCAGATTCCCGGGTTGTAGTACTCCGCGCCGGGGTTGTTAGCAACAGATCGTTGGATTTGCGGAAGGGCCTCTGCGGGGCTGTTGGCCACGACGGAATCGACGATCAGCACGCCGCGGCCGTCGCAAGCAACGGCGGAAGGATTAAATCCAGCAGGTGAGTCCGAGCTGGAATCTTTAGTTGCAGGCGCCGTGTATTCCTGCGTGACCGTCTGCTCCACGGTCTTGGTCATGGTTGCAGCTTCTTTAGATTTCTCGCTCTCAGTGCGTTGGCTGTTTTCTGGATTCTCATCCTCTTGCGCGGTGCTCCCAGTTGCAGGGGCTTCGGCAAGTGGGGCTAGCTGGGACTGCGCATTTTCTTTGGCACCGCCCAGCATTCGCATGGCCAGAACACTGCCGCCAACCAGTGCAATTAGTGCTAGGACTGCGACGGCAATCGCGATGTAGATGCTCTTGTTTTCCTGCGAATTATCCATGGCCGCTGCTCCTTTAGGCGCACAATTGCATCTTTAGGCGCGCGTTTTCCGCCTCTGTGCCCCAGATAATGAAGGCGGACTGGGTGCCAGGTACTGCCATGTAATAGGTCGGCTCCTCGGCGTTCGGGGCTTCGAAGCTCTGGATGGTGCACTGGCCATTGGAAAGCTCGGTTGGATCAGGAGGCAGGATGGCGTCGCGGGCTTCCACGGATTCGTAGGAGGCGACGGCATAGCTTAAGTCGTCGCCCTCACAGGTGATCTTCGCCAGCTGGCCTTCCTCCGGCTCGCGGTGGTGGCACTTGGTATCGCCGTAGCCGGAGGTGCCGCTGCGCGAGCCCAGCAGTCCAGGGTAGGCCTCTGCGAGGTTGCTTTCATCATCGTTCCAGCCCGGGTACTGCTTGAAGAAGAAGATGCCGGCGGCGGCGAGAACGACCACTGCCAGTGCGGCGCATAGCGCGATGAGGCCGGTCTTCTTGCCAGAGCCGGACTTCTTTTCTGCAACCGGTGCAGCAAATCCCGCACCGTTTGGTTGGCCCTGCATCTGCCCCTGCGGCTGGCCTTGCTGGAACCCCTGCTGGTACTGGCCTTGCTGCATCATCGGCTGCTGCTGCGGCATGTACTGCGGTGGCATCTGCTGCTGCGGGGCCTGCTGCGCTGGCTGAGGCTGCGTCTGCGGGTGGGTTTGCTCGCGGGGTGCCGCAGCTTGCGGGCTGGCGAACTGGGAAGCAAAACCTGCGGCTGCGGCACCAGCTGCTCCCGCTGCAGCGGTGCCGGTGGAAGTAGAGGCGTTACGCAGGGCGTCGATAACCGTGCCAGCTGAGTTGAACTGGGAATTTGGCTTGAACTCCGGATGTGCAGACTTAATGAGCTCCGCAAAGCGCTGCGTGACCTGCTCAGCGGTGACGTTGCCCACGCCCGGGCCTGCCGCACACAGCACCGCATTGCTGCGCGAACCCGTAACCATGATGCGGCGTGGATGCAGCGCATGCATGGCAAAGCCCGTCTGGTTGTTCTGCAACAGGTAATCCACTGCCTCGGACAAAGGAGTAAAAACTGAAAGCGCCTCGGTCTTGGTGAGGTGCTGCGCGCCTAGGCCAGAGCCGGTGAAGGTAGAAAGTGGCTCGCCGGAAAGTGCGGCGCGCACCAGAAAGTCCTGGCCCTTTTCTGTGGTTCCGGTGCCGACGAGCGGGGCGATGGAGCGATGGTGGACGTCGGCAAGCGCGGAGGCTTGCTTAACCGCACCGCGGTGGTTGGCCTCAAAAAGCTCGACCGTCATTGGCTTATTAGAGGAGTCCACGACACCGAAAAGCGTGGAGACCGGGGATTCGTCCATTATGGAAAGCTGACGGAGTTGATGCTGAGTAGAGAAGAACTCAGGGAGCTTTTTCACAGGGATTCATCCTTTTGAATAATGGTTTTGGGCCTTTTCGCATTTAAGAGTAATGGCAACCGAGTCAAACTCCAGTAGCGAGGTGTAAAGAAACCTTCTGAAAGGCCTGTTCGCTACCGGCGTACAGTGTCCTGAGCTGGGAAAAGGTGCCTTCTGGAGAGTTGGTTCTAAAAACCGTGAATTGCATGTCCAGTCGGCGCGTTAGAGTGGGTGAAACATTATTAGCGAAAGCATAGAGGTATAAGGCAATGTTCGAGAGGTTTACCGACCGTGCCCGCCGCGTCATCGTCCTGGCGCAGGAGGAAGCACGCATGCTCAACCACAACTACATCGGCACCGAGCACATTTTGCTCGGCCTCATCCACGAGGGTGAAGGCGTTGCCGCCAAGGCACTGGAGTCCATGGGCATCTCGCTTGAGGACGTCCGCCGCGAAGTAGAGGAAATTATCGGTCACGGCTCCCAGCCACACACCGGTCACATTCCGTTTACACCGCGCGCGAAGAAGGTGCTGGAGCTTTCCCTACGTGAGGGCCTGCAGATGGGCCACAAGTACATCGGTACTGAGTTCCTGCTGCTGGGCCTCATCCGCGAGGGCGAGGGCGTGGCAGCGCAGGTACTTATCAAGCTTGGTGCTGACCTGCCGCGCGTTCGTCAGCAGGTTATCCAGCTGTTGTCTGGTTACGAGGGCGGCAATGGTGAAAACGACGGCCAGTCCCAGGGCGGGCCAGTCGGTGCTGGTGCCGGCGCGGGCGCAGGCCTGGGTGGCCGCACCGCACCGTCCGGCGCGGGCGAGCGCTCCAATTCCTTGGTTCTTGACCAGTTTGGTCGCAACCTGACCCAGGCCGCCAAGGATGGCAAGCTCGATCCAGTTGTGGGCCGCGATTCCGAGATTGAGCGCATCATGCAGGTGCTCTCCCGCCGTACCAAGAACAACCCGGTTCTCATTGGTGAGCCTGGTGTTGGTAAGACCGCAGTTGTGGAGGGCCTGGCTCTCGACATCGTTAACGGTAAAGTCCCTGAGACCCTCAAGGACAAGCAGCTGTACTCGCTTGACCTTGGTTCTTTGGTTGCGGGTTCCCGCTACCGTGGTGATTTCGAGGAACGCCTGAAGAAGGTCCTCAAGGAGATTAACCAGCGCGGTGACATCATCCTGTTTATCGATGAGATTCACACCCTGGTTGGCGCAGGTGCAGCAGAGGGCGCAATCGACGCCGCTTCGCTGCTGAAGCCGAAGTTGGCCCGCGGTGAGCTCCAGACCATCGGTGCTACCACCTTGGACGAGTACCGCAAGCATATTGAGAAGGATGCCGCGCTGGAGCGTCGTTTCCAGCCGGTCAAGGTCGACGAGCCTTCCCTGGATGACACCATCCTCATCCTCAAGGGCCTGCGCGATAAGTACGAGGCACACCACCGCGTTTCTTACACTGACGAGGCTCTGAAGGCTGCGGCCTCCCTGTCTGACCGCTACATCAATGACCGCTTCCTGCCGGATAAGGCCGTTGACCTCCTCGATGAGGCTGGTGCCCGCATGCGCATTAAGCGCATGACTGCTCCGGAAGGCCTGCGTGAGGTCGATGACCGCATCGCTGAGGTCCGCCGCGAGAAGGAAGCGGCTATCGACGCCCAGGACTTCGAGAAGGCAGCCGGCTTGCGCGACAAGGAGCGCAAACTCGGTGAAGAGCGCGCTGAGAAGGAAAAGCAGTGGCGCTCCGGCGACCTCGAGGAAATCGCTGAGGTCGGCGAGGAACAAATCGCTGAGGTCCTGGCACACTGGACCGGCATCCCTGTGCTCAAGCTGACGGAGAAGGAATCTTCCCGCTTGCTGCACATGGAAGATGAGCTGCACAAGCGCATCATTGGTCAGGACGAGGCAGTCAAGGCAGTGTCCCGCGCCATCCGCCGTACCCGCGCAGGTCTCAAGGACCCGCGTCGTCCTTCCGGTTCCTTCATCTTCGCCGGTCCGTCCGGTGTTGGTAAGACGGAACTTTCGAAGTCCCTGGCTAACTTCCTGTTCGGCTCTGATGATGACCTCATCCAGATCGACATGGGCGAGTTCCACGACCGCTTCACCGCATCCCGTCTCTTCGGTGCCCCTCCGGGATACGTTGGCTACGAAGAGGGTGGCCAGCTGACGGAGAAGGTTCGCCGCAAGCCATTCTCCGTGGTTCTCTTCGACGAGATTGAGAAGGCCCACAAGGAGATTTACAACACCTTGCTGCAGGTTCTCGAGGACGGCCGCCTTACCGACGGCCAGGGTCGCATCGTGGACTTTAAGAACACGGTCCTGATTTTCACCTCAAACCTGGGTACGCAAGATATCTCTAAGGCTGTGGGCTTGGGCTTTAGCGGTTCCTCCGAAACGGATAGCGATGCTCAGTACGAGCGCATGAAGAATAAGGTCAACGACGAGCTGAAGAAGCATTTCCGCCCAGAGTTCCTCAACCGTATCGACGAGATTGTGGTCTTCCACCAGCTCACTCAGGAGCAGATCGTTGAGATGGTCGAGCTGCTCATTGGCCGTGTGGAAAAGCAGCTGGCAGAGCGCGACATGGGCATCGAGCTGACCCAGAAAGCTAAGGATCTACTGGCAAAGCGCGGATTCGATCCAGTCTTGGGTGCTCGTCCGCTGCGCCGTACCATTCAGCGCGAGATTGAGGATCAGCTCTCCGAGAAGATCCTCTTCGGTGAAATCGGTGCTGGTGAAATCATCACCGTTGACGTGGAGAACTGGGACGGCGAGTCCAAGGACAACGCTTCTGCGACCTTTACCTTCAGCCCACGCCCGCGTCCGTTGCCGGAGGGCACGTTCGAGGAGGAACTCGAGGATGCCGAGGTACGCGAGGCTGACGAGGAGCTCGTGGCAGAGCAGAACGACAGTCCTGATTCCATCACCAGCGATGTCTTGCCAGACCCAACCGACGATGATAACCCGCCAGCTGCCGGTGCTGGCCAGCCTATCTAGGCTGAACTAGACGTGGTGCCGCCCTTTGCGGGCGGCACCTTTGTCGTTTTCCCGGGGCAGCCAACTGCGCAGCCGCCCTAATTGCCAAATTGTGCCGAAAAATCAGACATTTCCGCCCACAATTTGGCAGTTGGGCTCATCTGGCGCCGACCAAGCCACCACTTCCCAAGGGGCAAGGGAAAGAACGCGATACAAAAAGCAGAACCTAGAGGCAGTTGGTGGGAGCAGGGACGTCGTTGAAACGCGCCATCAAGTAGTCCAAGCCGCGCGGTACGGAAGTCATCATCGGGCCAGCGTGGCCCAGGCCCGTACCGTTGATGAAGGTGACGGCCGGGGCCGCCTCAAACTGGACGGCGCCGCCCATGCGGCAGTACTGGCCAGCCATGGTGCGTGCCTGCTCGTAAGGGATGAGGTCATCGGTAGGGGAGTTGGCCACCAGAATCGGGCCAGTCACCGGGTGTTTGCCCAGCTTTTGCTCCTCCAGCACGCGTGCGGCGGCCGGCTCGCGGGAAACGAGGTGGGCGAAGGACTCACCAGTCTTGGTTAGTTGGGAGGTGCGCGTAAAGCCCCAAGTGGCCATGGAATCACCGATGCAGGCGTCCGCGGCCGAACGCAGGAAGTGGATGCCGCGCTCGTTGAACTGCGGAATGATCGCGTTATAAAACTCCGGGCTGCGCTCCGCGAAGCCGTTGATGGCGTATCCCAAGACGTGGACGATACTCGAACCGTCCACCGCGTTCATCACCGAGAGCAGGTCAGCCGGCGGGGCGCCAGCGTAGGTTCCCTTGATGTTGAGCTCGGGCGCATAGAGCGCCGCATACTCCGCCGCGGCCGCAGCAGCGCCGCCGCCCTGTGAGTAGCCTGCAAAGCCCACCGGGGAGGTCAAAGGCGCGCCGGAGAGCGCAAGGCCGGCGCGGGCGGCGTCGAGAACCGCGTGCGCTTGCTCAATGTTGTTGACATAAGAGTGGTGCCCAGGCGTGCCCAGCCCGATGTAGTCCGTGACCACCACGCGGATCCCGTGCTCAGCGGCTTGCTGGAAGAAAGGGTACTCATAGTTCATGTTCAACGTGGGCTGGCCGGCTGGGCCAAAAGCCAGGTTGCCCACCTGGCTGCCGGAGCGCGACGGCGCGCACTGGTCACCCTGGCCGCGCGTGCCCGGCGCGAACACGATGGTGGGGCGCTCGCCCTTGCCAGTCCACGGGCGCTGCGGCTCAAACACGGTTCCCGTCACCGGGGTGGCCACGCCATCGGAGCGGGTCGAGCCGTAAGTGAAGGTGGTGGCGCGCGCACCCGTGGCAGACGACATCTGCGCTACCGGATGGCTCGCAGGGCGAGAGTCCATGACGGTGCCCGCGCCAGGCGCATTCACGCCAGGATTCGCCGGCGCTGAGACCGCACCGGTGTCTGCGGCGACGCCAGTGACGTCGGAGGTGTCCTGCGCTGGTTCGACGCCGAGTGCAGCAGGAACGGGGACGCTAAGGGCGGCGGTGAGTACCGCGGCCGCGATGAGACGAGGGAACTTCACGCACTAAACTCTAGCTGCCAGCGCAACTGGGGGTGCGCTAAAATTTGTCACCATGGGCATTCAATACCGTTCACGCAAGAAAACCGGCAAGAATAGCTGGATTAATATCTCCGGCTCCGGGGCATCCATGTCCACCAAAGTTGGGCCCGTGACCTTCAATTCCCGCGGCGGCATGTGGATCAACCTGCCCGGTGGCCTGAACTTCCGGGGTCGCTGGCGCTAAAGACCAGCGTTTTAGCCATGCGAGAGCCAACTCCTGACTATGTCCGGATGGGCATCGAAGCCGACGTAATTCTGCGCTTGGGCATGTTGCTCATGGGCGCAGGTACGTCCGGCTACCGCGTGCTGCGCGGCATGAAGCGCGCGGCCCGTGCCCTGGGTTTTGACCGGCTCGACGCCAACGTGGGCGTTACGCAGATTACCTGCACCTTCCACAAGGGCCGCGCATTTCGCACGGTGGTGGCGCAGCAGCATTCGCCGGCTGTCGACGCCTCCCGCATCGAGGCCCTCGAGGACCTCACCCACCATCGGCTGTATGCCGGCATTACCGCTGAGGAACTCGATGCTTTCCTCGACGACATCGAATCGCACGTCGTCAAGCGCTGGAACGGCTGGGTCCTGGCTAGCGCTGCGGGCGTGGCCTGCGCTTCCTTCGCGGTTCTTAACTACTTCCAGTCTTATGTAGTGCTGCTGGTTGCCTTGGCCGCGTTCTGCGGGCAGTTCACCCGCTGGGCCTTGCATCACAGGCATGTGCACCAGCTGGGTTGCATCGTTGCCGGCGGTGCGGTCTCGAGCATGGTCTACTTCCTCACCACGGAGGCCCTCGCGCTCATCGGCTGGGCGGATCCCGCCGAATTCTCTTCGGGCTACGTGGCGGCGGTGCTATTCCTCATACCAGGTTTCCCGTTGTTCTCCGCCATCATCGATTTGGCCCGTTTCGACTTCGACGCCGGCATGGCGCGCCTGAGTTACTCGCTCACCGTCATCATCGCGGCCACGTTCACAGTGGCCATGGTCAGCTGGTTCACCGAACTGACCCCAATCCCGCCTGCCCCAGCTCCTGACGCCACCTGGTACGCCGCCGCGGTAGTCGCCAGCTTCTTAGGCATCGCCGGCTTTGCGTTCCTGTTTAACTCCTCGCGCCGCATGGTGCTGGCCGCGGCACTCGTGGGCACGGTGGCGAACATGGCGCGCCTTGGCATTTTATCGCTGGGCACCACGAGCTACTTCGCGGCATTCGTGGGCGGCGTCATCATCGGCCTGCTGGGCGCGCAGGTGGCTCGCAAGATGCATCTGCCGCGCATTACCACCACGGTCCCCGCCGCTGTCATCATGATTCCCGGCACCGCGATGTTCCGCGCGGTATTCCACCTTAACGCGGGCAACATGGACCAGTCGCTTTCGAACCTCGCCACCGCGACGATGGTCGTCATGTCCATCGGTTGCGGCCTCGTCTTTGCCCGCCTGCTCTCCGACCGGGATTGGGCGCTTGGCAGACTCATCGACTTCAGCCGCCCGCCGCACGACTCTAGGTACTAGAGCGTATTAAGCCGGCAAGTGGAACAGGCCCTGGGAATCTTGCTCCGCGAGGCCGTCGTTAAGCAGCGATGCCAAAGCCCTGGAACGCTGCGCTGCGTCAGGCCACACCACGTCGATGGAACTTTGCGGCACCGGCCCCGATGCCCCGCGCAGCACGTCGAGGATGAGCCCGCGCACTTGGCGGTCGGTTCCCTTGAACTTCTGTATGCGTTTCTTTGCGCGCGCGAGCTCCTCCTCGCTGGGCTGCGGGCAGCCCGCCAGTTGCCACGCGCAGCCCGTGCGCAGCGGGCACTCCTCGCACTTCGGCGACTTCGCCGTGCACACGAGAGCCCCGAGCTCCATCAACGCGGCGGAAAAGCGTGGGCCATTTACCGCGGGTAGGAGTTCCTCCACCTGCGCCAACTCCTTCTTGGACGGTTGCGGCTGGAGGAACTGCCCATCCACGGCGCGGGCGTAGACGCGGCGCACGTTGGTGTCCACCACCGGCACGTTGCGCCCGTAATGGAAGCACGCCACGGCCCGCGCGGTGTACTCGCCGATGCCGGGCAGGGCCAGCAGCTTGGCGACGTCGCTTGGCACCGGAGCCTCACCAATCTCCTGCGCGCACTCCCATAAGCGCAGCGCGCGGCGGGGATAGCCGAGCTTGCCCCAAGCGCGCAGGACCTCAGCGCGGGAGGCCGCGGCGAAGTCCGCCGGGGTGGGCCAGCGCTCCATCCATTCCTCCCATACCGGAGCCACACGCGCGACGGGCGTTTGCTGGCTCATGACCTCGCTGAGCAGAACGCCCCACGCGGAGGTCCCGGGGCGTCGCCAAGGCAGCGGGCGTTCGGCGGAGTCGAACCATGTGAGGAGGGCGGCGGTATCAATCATCGGGAATCAGTGTAGGGCAGCGGTGGTAGGGGACTACAGTTAGTGACATGCCACTTTCTAAAGTTCCACAAGATCCACAAAAGGTTTGGGAAGCTCTGCAAGCGGGCAACCAGCGCCTAGTAACCGGCAACGTCATCTCCGTCAACGATGACGCCCACATTCGTGCCGGGCTCACCAAGGGCCAGGATCCGCGCGTCATCGTGCTTTCGTGCTCCGACTCGCGCGCCCCTATTGAGCACGTATTCAACATTGGCTTTGGTGACGCCTTCGTCATCCGCACCGCCGGTCACATCCTTGATAACGCGGTACTGGCTTCGTTGGATTACGCCCTGGAGAATCTGAACGCCAACTTGCTCGTGGTCATGGGCCACCAGTCCTGCGGCGCGGTTGCTGCGGCTTCCGCGTTCCTCAACGGCGACATGAATCTGCCGACCGGCCTGCAGCGCCCAATCATTGAGAAGGTAGCTGCGTCTGCGCTGCAGTCGCGCCGTGAGGGCCGCGACTCCACTCCGGATTTCGAGCGGGAGAACACTGCACAGACGGTTTCACAGATCATCGCGGATGTGCCTGCGGCCCGCCGGCTTCTCGACGCCGGAACCCTCGGCGTCGTGGGCTTGCGCTATCTGCTGGAGGATTCCAGTGTGGAGACCGTAGTACTGCACGGTGTGCAGTAGCTTAGTGCTGCACTCGCTCTCTCCCCAGTTGAGTCCCGCCATTTAGTCAGACACGCGGCGAGGGTTAGTGCAGGTTAGGGGCGTGGCCCCTTAAAATCAAGAACGTGACTGAGAACCGACGCAACCCGCTGCCCCAAGAGATCTACATGCGCCGCCGAGTGGCCGCGCTGATTGGACTCCTGGTTGTCGTGGGCCTGCTCTTGTGGGCTGCGACCTCGATGTTTGGCGGCTCGGATGAATCGGTTCCGGCGGCTTCGACAAGTGCACGTGGCTCCGCAGCGGCGCCGGAGACGAAGGCCACCTCGAAGGCGGAAAAGACCAGCGAGGCGACTAGCTCCAAGGAGTCGAGCACGCAGCCGGCCTCAGACAGCGCCACGGCATCGGCCACCAACCCGAGCGAGGAGCCGAAGAAAAACACGTGCGCTCTTGCAGACCTGCAACTGACGGGCTCTGTCAGCAAGCCAACCTATGGCCCGGGCGAGCAGCCGACTTTCTACATGGAGGTCAACAACCCCACGGCCGTCGACTGTGTCATTGATTTGGAAGCCGACACCATGCGCTTCGAAGTCTATGACTTGAAGACCAACCAGAAGATGTGGACCGACACCGACTGCTACCCGCCGGTCGAGGGGAAGACACAGACCTTCAAGCCGGGCGAGCCACGCAAGTTCGAAGCCGTGTGGTCGCGCAAGATGTCCCAGCCGGGCCAGTGCGTGGACCGTCAGGATTCGCCGGTGGGCGGATACTTCATGCACGTGGTCATCGGCGATAACGCAGCACCGGCTCAGACGTTCAACCTCGTGGATGCGAACGACGCTTAGCTCAGCAGTGCGATGGCCTCGCTGAGCGTAGCAGCCTGACGCACCCGAATCCCGGTGGCATCTACCTTGCCAGCCGGGACGATTGCGTTTTTATAGCCCAAGCGCGCGGCTTCGGCGAGGCGACGGTCCAGGTTTGGCACTCGGCGCAGCTCGCCGGCCAGGCCCACCTCGCCGATGACCACGGTCTTAGCCGGCAGCGGCTTTTCGTGTAGCGAAGACCACGTTGCTAGCGCCACCGCGAGGTCCGTGGCTGTCTCCTGAATGCGCACGCCGCCCACCGTGGCAACGTAAGCGTCCTTGTCATTGGTGCGCTGGCCCGCGCGTGCCTGCAGCACTGCTAGCACCATCGGTACACGGTTGGAGTCCAAGCCCGTGACCACCCTGCGTGGGTTCTTGGCCACAGGATCCACGGTCAGCGCCTGGACCTCCGCCAGGATGGGGCGAACGCCATCCATGGCCACGGTCACCGCTGAGCCATCGGGCGTGCTGCCGCGGTGCGAGAGGAAGAGCCCGGAAGGATCAGCGACCTCGCGGATGCCGCCGGAGGTCTGCTCGAAGCAGCCCACCTCATCGGTAGCGCCGAAGCGGTTCTTGATGCCGCGCAGCATGCGCAGGCTGGATTGGCGGTCGCCTTCGAAGTTGAGCACGACGTCGACAAGGTGCTCCAGCACGCGCGGGCCCGCCACGTTGCCGTCTTTGGTCACGTGGCCCACCAAGAGAACCGGAATGCCGGTGGACTTGGCTAAGGTGGTCAAAGCCGCGGTCACGGCCCGGGACTGTGCCACGCCGCCGGCCACGCCCTCGACGCCCGCGGCGTGCATGGTCTGCACCGAGTCTACGATGATGAGGCTGGGCTTGAGCTGCTCAACGTGTCCGAAGACTACATCCAGGTTCGACTCTGCGGCGAGATACAGCGTGTCATGCAGGGCGTCGGTGCGCTCGGCACGCGCACGCACCTGGCCCGCGGATTCCTCCGCCGTGACGTAGAGAGCCTTGCGGTCTAGCTGCGCCCAACGCGAGGCCACCTCCAACAAGAGCGTGGACTTACCCACGCCTGGCTCGCCCGCCATGAGCACCACCGAACCCGGCACAATGCCCTTTCCCAGCACGCGGTCCAACTCCCCGATGCCGGTGGTAATGGTCTTGGTAGCGCTTGCCCCAATCTTGGTGATGGGCTGCGCCGGGCTGCTGGGAGTAAGCCCCTTGACCATCTGCCCCGTCACGGCAGCCGAAGCCGCCGAGCCTGCCGACGCCGCGGGCGCCGACTCCTGGAGCGTGCCCCACGAGCCGCAATCTGGGCAGCGGCCAAGCCACTTGGGGGAGACGTAGCCACACTCAGAACAGGTGTGGACGGGACGGGACTTCTTTGCCATGCCAGTAACTCTAGGACACCCACCGGACACGTGTACCTACCCGCCCCAAACGCAAAGCCCCGCACTCGAAAGTGCGGGGCTTCGAAAGCTTAAACCTTAGTGGTGGTGGCCAGCTTCAGGCTTCTCGGTGGTGTAGCCCTCGGTGGACTTGGAGTCGCGATTGTACTCACCGGACTTCAGTGGGGAAGCGGAAACAGCAGCGTTTACCTCGATGGTGCCGTTGTTGAAGGTGAAGGTAACCGGGCGGAAACCTGCGTAGCCGTAGTCCTCGTTCTGCAGAGTGGTCTCAACGTACTGGACGTTCTTGTTCTTCTCGTCCTTCTTGAGCTCCTTGAGGTTAGCCGCGGAGTCAGCGATGATGGACTGGTCGCGAGCCATTGGCTTAACGGAGCCGAGGTCAACGTCCTGGCCATCGACGGAAACGGACTCGAGGGTGATATCAGAAACCTCGTAGCCCTGGTTAACAGCTACGAACTTCAGGGAGGTCTCGCCGGAGTCCGGTTCGACCTGAATGGTGACGTCGCGAACTGCGACTGCGCCGTCCTCGGTGGCAGCGGAGGAACCGTCGACAGCCGCAACCTTGTCGGAAGTCTGGGTAACGTGGCCTGCAGAGCAGGAAGCCAGCGCCAGCGCAGACAGGGCGGTTACGGAAATGATGGCACCGCGACGGGCGGCGGTCTTCAATGGCTGCACTTTGAGGGTCCTCCATAGATTGCGATCACAAAGCTTATCAACGCTTTAGCCTAGTACCTTTCCGTGCCGAGTACACAGTTTCGTGAAAACCAATTGGGTAGTAAGCGGGGTAATACGGGGGTAGACGTGGGCGTCGGCAAGCAGCTGTGCGGCGCGTGCTAAACTTGTTGCCCTGTATGTGTGCCGTTAGCGGCGCGAACATTTAATAAGGAGTGGCAATGGAATTTAAGGTCGGAGAGGTCGTCGTCTACCCGCACCACGGTGCTGCCAGGATTGCTGATATTGAGCAGCGCGAGATGGGTGGCGAGACCCTGGAGTACTTGGTGCTCCAGATCAATCAGTCTGACCTTGTGGTTCGCGTGCCTTCCAAGAACGTGGAGCTCGTCGGCGTTCGCGACGTCGTGGGTAAGGAAGGCCTCGAGAAGGTATTCTCCGTCCTGCGTGAAATCGACGTTGAAGAGGCCGGCAACTGGTCCCGCCGCTACAAGGCTAACCAGGAGCGCCTGGCTTCCGGCGACATCAACAAGGTTGCCGAGGTTGTTCGCGACCTGTGGCGCCGCGACCAGGACCGCGGTCTGTCCGCAGGTGAGAAGCGCATGCTGGCCAAGGCCCGTCAGATCCTCGTGGGCGAGCTCGCGTTGGCCTCCCCGGTCGATGAGAAGAAGGCCGACACCATGATGGAGGAAATCGACGCCACCATCGAGCGCCACCGCGCCGCGGGCATCGTGGAGGACAAGTCCATCACCACCGACATCGACAACGACATCGATCTCGATGACCTCTCCTTCGACGACGAAGACGAATAAGCCCGTTGTCGCTCTCATCGCGGCAGCAGGAATGGGCACTCGCCTCGGCGCGGAAGTGCCCAAGGCATACGTTGAACTCCAGGGACGCACGCTCCTGGAACGCTCCGTAGCAGCCATGGCGCACAGTGGCGTGGTCAAACGCGCGGTGGTCACCGTCTCCCCGGCGATGGAAGACACCGCGCGAACATTGCTTGCCGACGCCCCCTTGCCCATCACCTTCGTCCACGGCGGCGGCGAGCGCGCCGACTCCGTGTGGGCCGGCCTGCAAGCCATTGACGAAGAGGACGCCGTGGTGCTCATCCACGACGCCGCCCGCGCCCTGACCCCGCCAGCCATGATCGCGCGCGTGGCCCAGACCGTCCTTGACGGCGCTCCCGCCGTCATCCCGGTTCTGCCGGTTTCCGACACCATCAAGATCGTCGACGCCGAGCGTGTTGTCTCCACTCCGGATCGTTCCTCACTGCGCGCCGTGCAGACCCCGCAAGGCTTCGACTTGGCCACGCTGCGCGGCGCCAACGAAAAGTACTTCTCCGGGCAGCAGGAGTTCATCGCCACCGATGACGCCAGCCTCATGGAATGGTTCGGCGTGCCCGTGACCACCGTGCCGGGCGACCAGTTAGCGCTGAAAATCACCACGCCCATGGACCTCACCCTGGCCACCGCGATTCTCAAGGAGAACTCATGACCCAGCCGATCATCCCGCGCGTTGGCATCGCCACGGACGCTCACCAGATTGAGCCCGGCAAGCCCTGCTGGATCGCGGGCTTGCTCTTCGAAGGCGTGGACGGCTGCGAGGGCCACTCCGACGGCGATGTGGTGAGCCACGCGCTTGTCGACGCCCTCCTTTCCGCCTCCAACCTCGGTGACTTGGGTTCGTTTGTGGGTGTGGGTCGCAAAGAATACGACAATGTCTCCGGCGAGCGCCTGCTGCGCGAGTGCCGTGAGCTGCTCGAATCCCATGGCTTTGTCATCGGCAACGCCGCCGCTCAATTGGTGGGGCAGTCACCGAAGATGGGCCCGCGCCGTGAGGAAGCAGAGCGCGTGCTCAGTGAGATCTTGGGCGCCCCCGTCTCGGTTTCT
This sequence comes from Corynebacterium sp. HMSC06C06, assembly GCF_001807295.1. Taxonomy (NCBI): domain Bacteria; kingdom Bacillati; phylum Actinomycetota; class Actinomycetes; order Mycobacteriales; family Corynebacteriaceae; genus Corynebacterium; species Corynebacterium sp. HMSC06C06. The sequence continues at coordinate 12,890 of NZ_KV788498.1, read as the reverse complement.
GCCACCACCACCGACCACATGGGTTTCACCGGCCGCTCCGAGGGCCGTGCAGCCGTGGCCACTGCGGTGGTCTGGAAACAGTAATTCCCGGGTCGCCCCAGCGCGTTCCTGCGCCGCAGCCTCTCCTTTTGGCACATACCCAGCCCTAGAAATGCAGATTCCTGGTGAAAAGCGCGGCGTCGGAAAGCGTGGGAGAAAGTGAACAGGAGGTCTTGGTTTCCAGGGCTGGGTATTTGCCGGGAAAGGCGCGCGTGACCAACGTGACCCGTACGGTGCAGGAATTCCAGAATGCCGGCTACCAGGTCGTTGGCCTGGACGCCGGCGGCGAGCACACGCTCGACACCTACACCGGTGGCAAGGACCCTGTGGTCATCGTCATCGGTTCTGAGAGAAAGGGCATCTCCCGCTTGGTGCGCGAGAATTGCGACGTCATCGTGTCCATTCCGATGACCGCCTGGGTTGAGTCCTTGAACGCCTCCGTCGCCGCCGGTGCCGTGCTTTCGGAGTTCGCTCGTCGGCGTCGCGCGGCGAAGTAACAGGTAATTTGGAGGGCGTCGCGTTGTGCGGCGCCTTTTTGCTGTTTTACCCGGCCTGGTTTTAGCTTTTGGGCAAATACCCAGGCCTGGAAAACCAGACCTCCTGCTCGCATTTTCACGCGCTTGCCGACGCCCCGCAATCCACCAGAGAGCTGCGGATCGAGGCCTGGGTATTTGCGCGGAGTTGATGAATCTGCGAAAGGTAACTTTTGACACTTGAACCCAGTTTATGGGCAGCGTATATCTTTTAGCAGCGCGCGCTATAAGTTCGGATTCTTCTCAAGAAAGGAATGCTTATAAAAGTGAGCATGTCTAAGCGAGCAGTTTCAGTAACTCTCGCAGGTTTGTTGGCGTTGGGCGGTACAGGTGTCGCTGGGGCCACGATTGTAAATATCGATGGCGGCACGTGGGACTACGGTACGGGTAGTGGCCAGGTTTGGTCGCACTACTTTCACAATGGGGTGCGGCACGGTTCAACTGCTGTTGGTACCTTCAAGTCGGATAGCGGTTGCGTCAACAAAAACACTTGGTCACGAGCAACAGCTCCCAAGAAGTCCTCTGGAAATAAGTCCTACTACCGACACTGCTAAGGCTCGATGAAAACTTCAGTCAGACTACTAACCGTAGGGATTTTGCTCTCTACGGTTAGTAGCGCATTCATTGCCTTTGTCGGAGCCAGCCTCTTATCGACTCTGGATTACCGGCTTGGCAACGAGTTTGTCCAGATCGAAGACTTCGAACCTGACAGTCACACAGAAACACTGTTTCCTGAGCTTTCTGAATTTGCGGGAGACTCAGGATTTGACGTATCGGTTTATTACGCCTCGCTAGCTGATTCGGATGGTGAGCTGCGAATCTACTCCTCGGCTCTGCCTTCAGGTGCAGCTAACTTTGAGTCTCAAAAGTTTCAGAGAGGCGAAAAGTTTGTTTGGTATCCATTGTCGGAAATTCCGACTAAGGAACCGCGCCAAGTTTTTAACATTAAAGGATCAGAAAATGACGCTCGAGACCTAACGACATGGTTGGAGGAGCGCGGGTATTCCGTGATAGGGCTCCAGAACTTGACTTGGAGTTTCGTCATGACTTCGTCGCTGCCTTTGTTGGTCGCGGCTGCTTTTCTACTCGCGCTCGTGTTGGGTGGCGGGCACTGCCTAGTGCGGGCTCGCGAAATCGGCATTCACAGACTTTTGGGGCTAAAGCTATCGCAGACGCTAAGGCTTGATGTAACGCGGCTTGCCAAGCAAACATGGCTACCATTTTTTCTTGCGATCATTTTTATTGCGGCGGCATTGTATCTCTACAACGACTGGGCAGAAGCGACGTTGTTTTGGGCCTTTTTCGGCGTTTCTGTGTTGCTCCAATGGGTAGGTTTGGCGCTGGGCTATGTGCTCGGGCAGTTATTGGTTCGAAATATTTCGATCCCGCAGGCCATCAAAGGCAAGGTTCGGGCGCGTCCAATTACCTACGCACTGTATGCTGTCCGGCTATTGGCACTCTTGACGAGCCTGACGGCACTTTCACAGATGGTTGATACCGGTGCTGAGGTGTCCGCGCGAGAGGAATTGCAACCGTATTGGATCGGACATGCCAATGAGCAAGAGTTTGCCCTGAGCTCGAATATCACTCCGGATGAAAAAGAACAGGCTGCAGCTGCAGCGCCCTTGCGTCAGGCGGACCGCGAAGGAAAGCTACTCTTAGCGGATCCTTTTTGGCTTACCTGGCCGACTCAACTGGAAGCCCCGGTTATTCTCAGCAACCATCGGTTCGCCGTTCAAGCTGGTGTTGCCCCTTCTGAAGAAGACATAACCGTTTGTGCTCCTGTTGCCCTCAGTGAAGAATCCAAACAGACGATTATTGACTCTGTTGCATTTGAAGCCGAACTCGCGAAAAAGAAGGTTCCAAATTTTAACTGGAAAGAAGATTGTTCGCTTGGGCAAGTCTTTTCCTATGACGTTGAGCTGCGGCCAGTAATTAATGACCCCATTGTGGTTTCGTTACCAGTGGGGCTTGAAGCTATCGGTGACCGGAATTTACTCGCGAAAGCCTCGCAGAAAGTCCTCCTTGCCATCGAGCCAACTGTCGTTGGTGAGCTGAAAGATGGGACGGTGGGCAAGGTGCTCGCCACGGCACAACCGCATGCTGATTCCTGGCGATCGTCCCTTGAGGAAGCCAAAGAGCAATTCAGCCTTTGGTCGTTAAATACGGTCGTAGCGATATTACTGGTTTCCTTGTTAATCGTCGCGGGGCTTTTCAGTTTCCAGGTGGCGTTCCGGCGAGAGCTCTATGTTTCCTTCATTTGTGGGCGCAGCCCGTGGAAGATGTGCAGGAAGATTCTGCTGGCCGAGCTATTCTTTTTCGTTACCACCATCGGCTGGGTTTTGTATCGTTTGCGCGAGCATAAGGAACAACTGGAATCGCACTATCCATCAACGTGGTCGATGGGGTTTGAAAACAGGTGGTCCACGGCAACCGTTCTTGCTGTCGTCGCATTTTCGATCGTGTGGATGTGTATTTCAATCGGTTTGACCTGGTGGATTAGTGCGCGAAATCAAATGCGCTGGACAGACAGCGAAGGAAATTAGGATATGGAAATTCAGGTTGAAGACCTTCACTACAGTGTGAAGGGAAAAATGATTCTTTCCGGCTTTACGCGGTCTTTTGCGGCTGGCCGGGTGACTGCATTAACCGGTGTCTCCGGAAGTGGGAAAACCACCCTGTTGAACCTCTTGGGCGGTCTGATCTCGCCGGACAAAGGCTCAATCATGTGGGATGGAAACAACATTGCATCGCTATCGGCAGGTCGACTGCGCAAGTATCGACGCGAATGCGTTGGGTATCTCTTTCAAGACTACGGCTTGGTTCCTGACCTCACCGTTGTCGACAACGTGAAGCTCGCAGCCAGTAACGTTTCGCGCCGTGCTTTCGACGAGGCGCTAGACAGCGCTTTGGCGCAGGTTGGTTTACGCGGCTATGAAAAGCGTGTGGTCAGCGGCTTGTCTGGCGGCGAACAACAACGAGTAGCCTTGGCGAGGATCCTCGTTTCCAAGCCCAAAATCGTATTGGCGGACGAGCCAACCGGGGCGCTTGACGAGGACAATGCTCAGCTGGTTGTTGAACACCTCCGTGCTTTCGCTGACCAAGGCGCCGTTGTCGTCGTCGCGACGCATTCCAAGCATGTAGCCGACCAAGCAGACTGCGAGGTAACGCTTTAGTGTGGCGATTGAAATACTCGGATATGCCGTGTCTGCTCGCAGGCATCCGAGACGATGAGCAACCGATACTCGATGAGCTAAGACGCTACTTCCTCTGGACCCAGGTTGAATGTGCGTCCACTCAGAGGGAGCTGCTGAATGCATTGTCTCGCTCACAGGAGCAATTGCTGGTGTTGTGCGAGCGCAAAGACTCGGCGACCTGGGTATGGGATATACAAGAGTTAAAGAGCAGCGATTTCATTTACTTGGTGGATTATTCACAGCATTCGCGTGAGAAGCTTCAAAAGGCAATCAATTTGGGCGCGTCTGCATATTGTGTGGTTACCCGGGAAGCTCGATCCGGCCATGGGGGCCTTAAAATAAGTTGTTGCTTTGAAATAAACGGCGTAGCTGTTGGGACAATGCCTGAACCAGATATGCAGCGAAACCTCGAGCGACTATCCGCGATTCAGCTTCGAGTTTTAAACGGAATTATATGTGGGCACTCAAATTATGGCATCGCGGAGGAAACCCATCTTTCTGTGCCGATGATCAAGAAAATAGTTTCCCAGCTGCTCGACATATTTGCTGCAGAGAACAGAGTCCAGTTAGCCCTCAAAACCTTACCCGCTATGGGTTGAGCTGCCATCCTGTTGCAAATGCCCAGGGCTGGGTAAGTAGCGGGGAGGCGAGCCGCGGGGCTATAAGCCGAAGAAGTCCTCCACCACTTGGGCCGCGATGAAGCTATCGGTATTCGGGCCCAAGCGCGCGTCGAGCTCGTTGCCCGAGGGGATGACGTGGCCCACGCCTTCCATGGTCCACAGTTCGACGGGGTTGTCACCTTCCCAGGAATGCAAAGACACATCAGAAAACGGGCGGGTTACCTTGGCCTTAGAGCAACCGTTCATCGTGGCGAAGCGCTGCGCAGTCCACAACGCGGAAGTAACCTCGCCGCGGGAGCTATTGGCGAGGCCAGCTTGGCCGCCTTCATAAGGCGCTAGCGGATCCGCAGTGCCGTGCATCATGAGAATTGGGGTGGGCTTATAACCATCGGGATTAGACGGCGCATGGTTAGAGCCGCTGCCCATCGTCGATGCGAAGATGCAGGCGCCGTCGAGGAAGCCGGGGGCGTCGAAAAGCAGGCGAATTACCATCTGCCCACCGTTGGAATAACCGCATGCGTAGGTGCGCTGCGTGCCGTACTCGTGGTGGATTGTATCCACCACGTGCTGGAGGAACGCGACGTCGTCAATGCCAAGCTCACGGGCCTTGACCGGAAGCTCCGCGCGGGCGTCGTTGAAGTGCCTGTCCACGCCGTCGGGGTAGACAACCACCGTGCCGGTGCGGGCGGCGAGCTCATCAAAAGTACCGTTTGTAAAGCGCCGCATCACGCTGCCATTTTGCAGCGAACCGTGGAGGAAAAGCAGCAGGTTCGGGCCGGGATTTTCCGGCGCGACGACGGTGTATTTACGCTTTTGGCCCTGAAATTCCACGATGGTCATGGAACAAAAGTTTAGTCGGGGTGGGCGCAGGTTTCGTCGTGCGTGCTGGTGTGGTGGCTTTCGGCATCGCGGCGGCCCTCGAAGTGAGCTTTGGTGACGCGGGCGGCGGCGATGTCGTCGCGCACGGCACGGCGGTTGCGCAGCCAGCCCACGAGGCGGCAAACCAGGTAAATGACAAAAGAAATCGTGGTCACGAAGACCGAGACTGGCAAGCCTGGTGCTAGCGAGAGGATGAGGCCACCCACGGCGGCGACCTCGGCGAAAAGCGTGGACCACAGCACCGCGCGCACCGGCGAGGAGGTGATCTGCACTGCCGCTGCGCCCGGTGTAATCAGCAGCGCCATGACCAGCAGCGAACCGACAATCTGCACCGACTGCGCCGCGGTAAGGCCCACCAGAATGGCAAAGCCTACGGAGATAGCGCGCACCGGTACGCCGGCTGCCTGCGCCATGACCGAGTCGGCGGAAGCGAAAAGCAGCGGGCGCCAGAAGAGCAACACGACGCCCACGATGATGACGGTAGTCAGCGCCAGCAGCCACACCGAGGCTGCGGAAACACCCACGATCTGGCCGGTCAGCAGCGTCATCGCCGTATTGGAATTGCCCGGGTAGAGATGCAAAAACAGCACCGATAGACCAAGGCCAAAGCTCATCACCACGCCAATCGCGCTGTCTTGCTGGCTTTTCAGCCCCAACACCGCCAGGATGATGGCGGCCACGATGGCGCCCGCGATGGCACCGAAGCCTAAGTTAAATCCGAAAAGCAGGGCAGCCGAAGCGCCCATCAGGGCGAGCTCAGACGTCGCGTGCACTGAAAAGGACATCTGGCGCAGCACGATGAGTGAGGTCATCACACCAGAGAGGATGCCCAGCAGCGCGCAGGCCCACAGGGAAGACTGCACGAAATCGACGCCGAGCAGATACTGGGTGTCTTCGAAAAACTTATTAGACAACGATGAGTCTCCCATCGACCTCGATGACGTTGACCTTGGAACCATACAGCTCAGACAAGACATCCGAGCGCATAACCTCATCCACAGCGCCAAACATGTGGCCATGCGGGGCGATGTAGAGCACCTTGTCCACCACGCCTAGCACCGGGTTGATGCCGTGTGTCACGAACAACAAGGAGGTGCCGCGTTCTTTGCGCCAGCGGTCGAGCTTTTCCACGGTCGCTTGCTGGCGGGCAGGATCGAGCGAGAGTAATGGTTCGTCGGCAAGGATGAGCTGCGGGTCATTGGCCAGCGCCTGGGCCTGCCGGATGAGCTGTTGCTGACCGCCCGAAAGCTGCCCCACGCGGCGCTCGGCGATGCCGGTGGCACCCACCTCCGCGAGGAGTTCGTCGACGCGGGCGCGGGAGGGGCGTCGCTTAGCGATGGCCCCGTGTGCCAACGACAGTGAGACCAAATCCCGGGCGCGCATGGGAAGATCCTGCGGAAACATGCGCTGCTGCGGAATGAAACCAACCCGCGAATTGACGTCCACGCGCCCTCCGGTGAGCTGGCGCGTGCCCAGGATGGTGCCCAGCAAGGTGGACTTGCCCACGCCGTTTGGCCCCAAGACGGCGATGAATTCGCGCTTGTCGACGCCCAGGTTGAGCCCCGACCACAGCGGTTCCACGGCCGCTTCATGAAATTGAACCAGCACTAAGCCGCCTCGATGTGGTCCACGGCCTGCTCGTAGTAGTCGAGGAAGTTCGTGCCCTCTGGTGGGGTCTCACCGATTTCCACGATAGGGATGTGGCGCTCCTCGGCTGCTTTGTGGATGCGCGAGGAGATATCGGTCTCGGTCTGTGGGTTATAAATCAGCAGGTCCACCTTGCCGTCCTTGACGGTCTGCAGAAAGCGCGCCAGGTCCGCCGCGGTTGGCTCGCCCTCGGACACAGTAGCTTTGCGGAAGCCCTCCGGCGTCACGTCCAAGGCAGGGGTGTACTTCATGATGTAGTCCGCGATCGGCTCGGTCTGCGCATAGTTGAGCTTCGGCAGCTTCTCGACACGCTCCTTAATGTCCTCGACGCGCTCCAGCAGCGGATCAGCAGAGGCTTTGGCCTCTGGGTTTTCCTCGTTTACGAGGTCAGCGACCTCGGTGGCGACCTTCTCGATGGCGGCAGCGTCGTACCAGACGTGCTCATTGCCCTCGATGTTGGTGACCTTGGAGGGCTCCTTCTTGGCGATGTCCTTGGCCTCTGCCGCGGTGACCACGTCGGGCTGCTCGTCAAGCTTGCCGTGATCAGTTAGCGGCAGCGCGTGGATGATCTCGTCCTGGTTCTTTACTGCCTGGTAAAGCCAGGAATCGTATCCGCCGCCACCGACGATGAGGACGTCGGCCTCGTTGGCCTTGGCGATGTCTGCCGCGGTGGGCTCGAAGTGGTGCGGGTCGATGCCGTTGCCCTTGACGATTGGCTCGACCTCAATCTTGACGTCTTGCCCCTGTGCGGAGTCGATGACTTCCTGGGCCACATCTGCCCAGATGGAGGTGGAGGCGACGACCTTGATGGTGTCCTCGTCGGCGCTATCGGTGCTGGAGCAACCGGCCAGGGTGAGGCTGCCTGCACACAGGAGAGCGGCGGGCGCAGCCAGGGATTTAAGGGAAAAACTCATGCCCTCTAGTTTGCGTTTGTTGAAAATTGTTGTCAAACGGAAATGTATTGAAAATCCGCTCGCTAAAGACCTTGCCTGAAACGCGAAACGCAGAGGTGAACAGGGTAGGGTAGCCAGCATGGTAAAACGCAGCCAGAATCGGAAAACGCTAGCCTCGCTGGCTGCTGAATTGGGTGTTTCGCGTACCACCGTTTCCAATGCATATAATCGCCCAGACCAGCTGGCCCCAGCCACGCGCGAACGCATTCTCTCCGCGGCCGCAGCCCACGGCTACACGGGCCCCGACCCCACCGCGCGCAGCCTGCGCACCCGCCGCGCGGGCTCCACGGGGGTCCTCCTGACCGAGCACTTGTCCTACGCCTTCGAGGACGCCGCCTCCGTTGATTTTCTAGCCGGCATGGCAGAGGCATCCACGGGTGCCGCGACCACCCTAACTCTGATTCCCGCAGGGCCCGACGCCCCTTCCGACGACGCTGCCGCCCTCCTCACCCGCGCCGCCGTGGATGGCTTCGTTATCTACTCGGTCTCGTCCGAATCCGTGGAAGCGGCGCGAACGCGTGGTCTTCCGCTGGTGGTCTGCGATCAGCCCAAGGACTCTGGCCTTCCCTTCGTGGGCATCGATGACCGAGAGGCAATCAAACCCGCCGCCCGCGCGTTGCTCGCGGCCGGCCATCGCCGCATTGGCATCCTGTGCATTCGTCTCCACCACGAGCGCATCGATGGTTTCGTGAGCCCGGAGCAGGTCGAACGCGCAGACATGCACGTCCAGCGCGACCGCGTGCTGGGCGCTCTCGATGTATTTGCACAGGCAGGCATTGGCGAGATTCCCATTGTCACCCGCCACATCAACGATGCGAGCACCGCGCGCGCTGCCGCGGAAGAGCTGCTTGCCGCGCGCCCTGAGCTGACCGCCGTGCTGTGCACCACCGACTCGATGGCGCTCGGCGTGCTCGGTGTCTTGCGCGATGCTGGCCTCGCGGCACCGAAAGACCTCTCCGTGACGGGGTTTGACGGCATCACCACCGCCTTGCTGGCGGGGCTTACTACCGTGGTCCAGCCGAATAAAGCCAAAGGCGCGGCGGCAGGCCACATGTTGGCCGAGCATATCGACGCCGCGCTTTCCGAGACTGCCCCAGCACACGACCATAAGCTGCTGCCCACTCGCTTCAACGAGGGGACCACGGTGGGCTCGCCGCGCGAGCAGCATTTATTGGATTGGCGGCGCTAGTCGGCACACTTTGCCAAATATTGCGCCAAAACTTGCCGAAATCAGCGCCTTGTTTGGCAAAATGTACCGCGCTTGCTCCGTTTACCGCGCTTGCCCCGTTCACCGCGCATCACGCTTAAGCGCCGAGGTGAACCGCGCGGGCCGCGGCGAGCTCCTCCAAGAAATCAGACACAGCCGCAATATCCGGAACGCGGTGTGCGGCTAGCGTCTCGCCCTCGCCAACCTTCACGCCCAGGTCTGGCGGCTGATTCAAAACCGCGAATCCGTCTTCATCGGTGACGTCATCTCCCAGGAAGACGGTGGCGGTGGCGCCGACGCGCTCGCGCAGCTCGGAAATCCATGAGCCCTTCGTGGCCTGGGTAGCGGAGAACTCGATGACAGACTTGCCGGCAGTCATGGGGAAACCGGCTGGGTCGAGTGCGCGGCAAGCAGCGTAGGCCTCGGCGGCTAGCTCCGGGTCGCTGAGCTCTAGGCGGCGCAGGTGGAACACGCGCTGGAAAGGCTTAATCTCAATTTCTGCGCCAGGAAAGCGCTCCATCAGCTCACGGATTTCTGCTTCCTTGCGGTCCAAGTGCGCCTGGGCTTCCGGCGAAAGGGAAGAGTCCTGCCACGAGGACTCCGCGCCGTGGGAGCCGCCCAACAGAACCGGCTCGCGCAGCGGGAAGACGCGCTTTAGCCCTTCCAAGTGGCGCCCAGAAAGCGCCGCCACCGTGGTATCCGGCAGCTGCGCCAGACGCTCCAGGGCAGCCAACGACCGCGGCTCGGCGTGAACCGCATAGATGTCATTGGCAAAACCGGCGAGGGTGCCATCAAAGTCAGAAACTACGGCCAGATGCTTGGTTGCTGCGAGCTTTTCAATCATGCCCTCATCCTAAAACAGCCCTAAAGCGAGACCATGCGAATAGCGGGGGAGTCCACCTCGGCGGTATCCAGAGTCAGCACCAGCTGATTATTCGGGTTTAGCCGAACCTCAAAATCATGGTCTTCCGCCAGCAGATTGCGTAGCAGATTATCCGCCCACAGTGCGGAGCCGGTGCAATCGTCGGGACGGGTATCCATTCGCACCTTATCGATGTGCATGGTGTCCGCGTCGCGGATATTGGCGGCATCCTCGGCCTCGCTGTAGGAGACCTTGGCTTGGAACGGCGCACAGCCAGTAGAGCCCACAATGGAGGATTCGCCGAAACTCATTTGTGGCACCGCCTTCGCGGTCTGCGGAATCGCAGAAGGCTCATCCGGCTTGGTGTAGATAGCCACTACTTGCCAGTCCTTGCCCACGATTCTCTCGTCACCGCGTGGCTGCGGCCCTTCATCCTCGGAGCCGCAGGCGCTAAGTGTCATTGATGCGGCGAGAAGTGCCGCTGTAATTACTCGCTTCACTTGTTCTTCGCTGCTTTCTCTAGGGCGCTCAAAAAGGCGCGCGACCATACATCCACGTCGTGTTGGACCACCTGCGCGTGCAGGTCGAGCATGTGCTGGCGCATGGTGTCGGGTGAATCATCAAGCGCCTTCAATGCGCTGAGCAGGGCGCGTTTGATGGACTCTATGTCGAAAGGGTTGCATAGGTTGGCCTGCTTGAGCTCCGCGGCGGCGCCGGCAAACTCGGAGAGCACCAATGCACCGCGGCCGTCGTCGTGGCAGGTCACATACTCCTTGGCCACCAGGTTCATGCCGTCTTTGAAAGGGGTGACCAGCATGACGTCGGCAAGCCGGTAGTACTTGCGCAGCATGTCCTTGTCCACCGCGCGGTGCACGTAGTGGACCACTGGCCGCCCAATCTGGCCGAAGCGCCCATTGATGCGGCCTACGGCTTCCTCGACCTGCGAGCGGGTCACGCGGTAATGGTCGATGCGCTCGCGCGAAGGCGTGGCAATCTGTACCAGCGTAACCTCGCTCGGATCCAGCGCCTGCGACTCCAGCAGCTCCTCGAAAGCTTTGAGGCGCTGCAGGATTCCCTTGGTGTAGTCCAGCCTGTCGACGCCCAAAATGACGCGGTGGTGGCCGCCGAATTCCGCACGCAGCTTGGCGACGTCGCGGTCCTCCGCCTTACTGAACCGCGTCATGTCGGAGGACTTGATGGAGATCGGGAACGCGCCCACGCCAACGGTGCGGCCATCGACCTTGATGCCGGCAGTGATGTCGCGCGTGCTGACCTCGCCCGTGACCTCTAAGCCGAGGCGAGTGGCCAGCTCTAAGAAGTTACGGGCATTGGATTCGAGGTGGAATCCGATGACATCGGCGCCCATCAACCCGCGGACGACCTCTTCGCGCCATGGCAGTTGCAGGAAGAGATCTGCGGAAGGGAATGGGATATGCAGGAAGAAGCCGATGGTGAGATCAGGGCGTAGTTGGCGCAGAATGCCTGGCAGCAGCTGCAGCTGATAGTCCTGTACCCACACCGTGGCGTTGGGTGCTGCGACCTTGGCTACTTCTTCGGCAAAGCGCAGGTTGACCTCGCGATAGGAGTACCACCACTCGCGCTTGTACTGCGGGGTGACGATGAGGTCGTGGTAGAGCGGCCACAGGGTGGCGTTAGAAAAGCCCTCGTAGAAGCCCTCGTAATCCACGTCGGTCAGCTTGACCGGGTGCAGCAGCACACCGTTTTCGGTGTGGAAGGGTTCCGGGGCGTCGTTTGTGATGCCTGGCCAGCCCACCCAGCAGCCTTGCTCGGCCTCCAGCACTGGCGACAAAGCAGTAACCAAGCCGCCAGGCGAGGCCTTCCAGGTGCGGGTGCCGTCCGGTTGGATCTCCAGATCCACGGGGAGGCGGTTGGCCACCACCACGAAGGAATTGTCGTGGCCAGACATTGTTCTTAGGCCTTCTTCGTGGTCTTCTTAGAAGCCTTCTTGGCGGTCTTCTTTGTGGACTTCTTGGTCGACTTCTTCGTTGCCTTCTTGGTGGTCTTCTTAGAAGATTTCTTGGTTGCCTTCTTCGAGGACTTCTTAGAAGCCTTCTTTGGTGCAGCGTCTTCCTGCTCTGCGAGGACCTTCTTGTGTACCAAGCCATCTGGCTCGACGCCGAGCATGGACATCAAGGTCACGCCATCGAGGAAGTCCTCAGCATAAGTAGCGACGATGCGGCGCGCAGCGCGGGCGGTCTCCTCCTCGACTGCATTGTTCTGGTCTGCAGCGGGCTGAGTGTCAGTGACCTTTGGTGGCACGAAGTCCTCCTGAACGAGTTGTGAAAGCTTTCAGACCGCATATTCTACGCCATGCGGCCGTGCGGTGCGGATTCGGGGCTATGTGCGCAGAGATCTATTTTGTGGGCCTGGGTTATGGCGCCGGGCACGGCGAGGATTTCGCCCTAACTGCCAAATCGGTGCCGTGCAGGGAAGGCGAGTTCAGGTGGTGAATGCATCTATACAGCTAGGAGGTTGTGTAGATGTCAAGTGATAAGAGGCTGTGTGAGCGGTACGTGGAGGCGTATCTGCATGATGCGCGTCCGATGTCGGTGATCCTGAAGGAGTTGGGGGTCTCGAAGGCTACGGCGAAGGTGTGGCGTCAGGCTGAGGGCCTTAGCCGTGGTCAGCGTCAGCGGAGTCTGACTGAGAATAAATTCAAAGATCAGTACCAAAAGGTCGTTGCTCTTGTAGAAAGCGGCCAGTCTGCGCATAGCGCACTGAAAGAGACTGGTTTCCCACAGACTGCTTACCGATACCTTGCCCAAGACGGTATCGAACTCGCTAATACCAGTCGCGGTGGAGCCATACAACGCGAGCGGGATCGCATCGCTAAAGCTTTGAAACTTGTTGACGCTGGAAAAAGCTATAAACAGGCTGGCCAGGTGGTTGATCGCTGCGGGGCCCGACCCCCGGAAAGTGGACACATCGGGGG
>NZ_KV788497.1:0-64718 GCF_001807295.1 Corynebacterium sp. HMSC06C06 | reverse complement strand
TAGAAGTGGTGCAACGACGGTCTGAACCCAAGATACCCCTTAAAACACAAAAGCAGCACGTGTCCCTCCCGTAAGGAGAAGGGTACGTGCTGCTTCTGCATTCCCGGCAACAGCCAGGGCGCGTACTAGAACAGCTCCTTGGTAGCGATTTCGGCGCCGTCGACAAGCGACTGCAACTTCGCCCACGCAATCTGGTAGTGCAGACGCCCGCCCAGGCCGCAGTCCGTGGAGGCCACGACGTTCTCCGGGCCTACGAGCTCAGCGAACTTGATGATGCGATCGGCCACAAGCTGCGGGTGCTCCACTGCGTTGGTAGAGTGCGAGACCACGCCTGGGTAGATGACGGTGCCCTCTGGCAGCTTGTGGCCCTGCCACACGCGCCACTCATGAGCGTGACGCGGCGAGGCCCCCTCGAAGGAGAAGCCGCCGACCTTCGCCTGCAGAATCTCCTCGATGATGTCACCGAAAGGAATGTCGGTCACATGCGGGCCGTGCCAGGAGCCCCAGCAGATGTGGAGGCGGGTCTGCTCGCGCGGGATGTCTTTGATGGACTCGTTAAGGATCTCAATGCGCTCATGCAAGAAGGCCTGGAAGTCCTTCACGGTCGGCTCTGGGACCACACTGTCCCATGCCTCGGCCAAGTCCGGGGCGTCGAACTGCACGGTCAGACCCGCATCGGTGATGGTCTTGTACTCCGACTTCAGCGCCTCGCCACAAGCTCGAACGAGGTCAGAGTCCTCCTCGTAGTACTTGTTAGGCAGGCGCGCGGCAGATCCCGGGGAAAGGGCCGCAACGAAGCCATCCTTCGCTCCAGCCTTGTCCATTGCGTTCTTGAGCAGCTTCACGTCCGCATCGACCTGGTCCTGGCCGATGTAGGTAACCGGGCCGGTGAACTCTGGGTTCGCAACCTTCTTGCGGCCGGTGAAGATGCCGGAATCTGGATCATTGTAGGCGTCGGCAAAGAGGGCGCGGTCGCGGCGGTCCTTCATGGAGGACAAGCGAATCTTGCCCGGCTCAGAGCGAATCTTGTCACCGATCTCCCAGCGGTCCTTATCGGTCATGGTCAGGCCACCCAGACGGGTGAAGGAGTAGTTCCACCATGCGCCGTAGTCCACCGCGCCGGAGGTGATGTGGCCGTACTCGCCTTCGTTGAGGATGTCGATGCCCATGTCGACCTGACGCTTGACCACGTCGTCGACGGAGCGATCCAGAATCTCGTGGAACTTCTCATCGGAGATGGTTCCTGCGGAGCGCTCCAGGTTCGCTTCTAGCAGTTCCTTGGTGCGTGGCAGGGAGCCAACGTGGGTAGTGCGAATCTTATTGACCATGAGCGTTTGGGCCTCCAGTGTCGATGTTGCTTTGTCGATATTTTTCTAGACTATGCGGTCTAGAATAGCCGACACAGCTTGCCCACAAATGGCATTCCGGGAATTAAATTCAAAAATTCAAACCCGCAGCTCAAGGGGTGCAAATAAAAGAAAATCGTACCCATTAGGCTATTTTTGCCCAATAGGTACAATCTTTCAATAGTCAGAGCGGTCTATCCACAAGGTCCTACCCGAGAATTCCGGCTCCCATCGTCGCCTTCAAGTCACCCATGAGATTGCCGGAGCGTTCCACGCGCAAATGCTCGCCCAAGACCATCATCGTGGACTCCGCGCCGTCGACAAGCGTGAGATAAACATCTGACTCACCCTTGTTGTTGACCAGCACTTGCTTGAGCTTCGCAATATTTTCCATCGTGCACTGGTCCGTGCGCATGGTAAGCCGCAGCGGCAGACCCGCTCCCCCGCCCGGGCCCAAATCCGGAACACGAATGTCGGAACAGAACAGGGACATGCGCTCATCGCGAATCTTCACCTGCACCTTGGCCAGGATGATGTTATCCTCGGCAATCTGCGGCGCCACCAGGGAATAAACCTGGTTGAACACCAAGATATCCACCTGGGCGCCGTTATGGTCTTCCATGTTCACAATGGCCCACGGGGAGCCATCACGCTTGGAGAAGCGGCGGTCCACGCCCGAGATGATGCCACCGATAACCAGCTCTTGGCCGTTGTAGACCTCGCCCGAGAGAATCTTCGGCAGCGGCGTATCGGTCTGCGCCTCAAGGGCCTCCTCGAAACCATCCAGCGGGTGACCGGAAACGTAAAGGCCAAGCATCTCACGCTCGAGAGCCAGCTCATGCTTGCGGTCCCAATTCTCGTCAGGGATATCGATGGCAAACGCCGAAGCAACCTCCGCCTGCTCCTCACCGCCAAAGCCGGCGAAGAGATCGAACTGCCCCTTGTCCGCCGCCTTCTTCGTCGTCTGCACGGCATCGACTGCATCCTCATGGATGAGCATCAAGCCTTTGCGTGGGTGCTCCATGGAATCGAAGGCGCCGGCCTTGATGAGCGACTCCGTGACGCGCTTGGTGCAGGCGGTGAGCTCAATCTTGTCGAGGTAGTCCGAGAACGACGTGTACGCGCCCTTTTCCTTGCGCGTCTTAACGATGGACTCCACCACTTCCGAGCCCACGTTGCGGATAGCGCCCATGCCGAAACGGATGTCCTCGCCAACTGCCTGGAAGTTTTCCACCGACTCGTTGACGTCCGGCGACAAAACGTGGATGCCCAGGTGGCGGCAGTCGGACAGGTAGATAGCCGACTTATCCTTCTTGTCACCCACCGAGGTCAGCAGCGCTGCCATGTACTCCGGCGCGTAGTAGGCCTTGAGGTAGGCCGTCCAGAAGGAGACCAGGCCGTAGCCTGCGGCGTGGGACTTGTTAAACGCGTAGGAAGCGAAGGGCTCAATCGTGCCCCACAGCGCATCCATGGCGTCCTTGGAGTAGCCGTTTTCCTGCATGCCGCCCCAGAACTTGTCGTACTGCTGGGCCAGGACTTCCGGCTTCTTCTTACCCATGGCCTTGCGGAAGCCATCTGCCTCACCAGCGGTGTAATTGGCCACCTTCTGGGAGATACGCATGATCTGCTCCTGATACACGATAAGACCGTAGGTCTCATCGAGGATCTCACGCAGTGGCTCCTCCAACTCTGGGTGAATAGGCGTGATCTCCTTGCGCCCGTTCTTGCGGTCTGCGTAATCCCAGTGGGCATTTACGCCCATCGGGCCCGGACGATACAGTGCCAGCGACGCAACAATGTCCTTAAAGCCCGTCGGCTTCATGCGCTTGAGCAGCTCCTGCATACCGCCGGAGTCGAGCTGGAACACGCCCAGGGTCTCGCCGCGGGAAAGCAGCTCGTATACCTTCGACACGTTGGGGTCGTCGGCGTGGATTTCCTCCAGGTGGATTTCCTCGCCGCGGTTCTTCTTAATGTTTTCCAGGCAATCGCCGATGACGGTGAGGTTTCGCAGACCCAGGAAGTCCATCTTCAGCAGGCCGATGGCCTCACATGCCGGGTAATCCCAGCCGGTGATGTACGCGCCGTCGGCTGGGCGCTGCCACATCGGAATGTGGTCCATCAGGCGCACGGACGCCATAATCACCGCACACGCGTGCACGCCCGCCTGCCTGACGACGCCCTCGAGACCACGCGCCGTCTCATAAATCTTCTTGACGTCCGGGTCCGTCTCAATCATCTGGCGAACCTCGGTGGCCTCCGAGTAGCGCTCGTGTTCCGGGTCCATGATGCCCGCCAGCGGGATATCCTTCGCCATGATGGCGGGCGGCAGCGCGCCGTTGATGCGGTCAGCCATTTGGAAACCCGGCTGGCCAAAGTGCACCTTCGCGGAGTCCTTAATGGCCTGCTTGGTCTTCACAGTGCCGAAGGTAATCACCTGCGCCACCTTATCCTCGCCCCAGCGATCAGCGGCGTACTGAATCATCTCGCCACGACGGCGGTCGTCGAAGTCGATATCAATATCCGGTGCGGATGGACGCTCCGGGTTGAGGAATCGCTCGAAGAGGAGGTCGTGTTCGATGGGGTCAATGTTGGTGATGGTAAGCGCGTAAGCCACCAGCGCGCCTGCCGCGGAACCACGCCCCGGCCCCACGCGAATGCCCACGGATCGCGCATGCTTGATGAGCTCGGCCACGATGAGGAAGTAGGAAGGATAGCCCTTCATGTCGATGACGCTGATTTCATACTCAGCGCGCTTCACGTACTCCTCCGGCACTTCCTTGCCTGGGAAGCGATCCTGCAGGCCCTCCATCACCTCGTGGGTCAGCCAAGAAGTTGGCGTGTGGCCTTCCGGCACGTCCGCAATCGGCATGCGGTCGTGGGTATGCTCCTCCCAAATCTCGCCGTAGTCCTGTACGCGTTCGGCAATCCATAGGGTGTTGTCGCAGCCGTCTGGAATCATGTCATCCCAGATTTCGCGCATCTGCGCAGCGGACTTGATGTAGTAGCCGGTGCCGTCGAACTTGAAGCGATCCGGGTCCATGAAGGTCTTGCCGGTCTGCACGCACAACATTGCCTCATGCGAGGGCGCCTGGCTTTCCAGCACGTAGTGGCAGTCATTGGTCACCAGCGGCGGCAGGTCCAGCTTACGACCGATTTCTAGCAGCCCATCGCGCGTGCGCTTTTCGATGTCGAGCCCGTGGTCCATGAGCTCCAAGAAGAAGTTGTCTTTGCCGTAGATGTCCTGCCACATCGCTGCGGCCTCGAGGGCCTCGTCGAACTGACCTAGGCGCAGACGAGTCTGGACGTCGCCCGAGGGGCAACCGGTGGTGGCGATGATGCCTTCTGCATGCTCTGCGATGAGCTCGGCATCCATACGTGGCCACTTGCCCAGCTGGCCCTCGTAGGAGGCCAGCGAGGAGAGCTTGAAGAGGTTCTTGAGACCCGTCGCGTTTTCCGCCAGCATGGTTTGGTGCAGATAAGCACCCGATGCGGAAACGTCGTCTCGCTTTTGATCAGGAGTACCCCACAGCACGCGCTTTTTGTTAAAGCGTGATTCCGGCGCCATGTAGGCCTCGATGCCGATAATCGGCTTCACGCCGGCGCTGGTCATCTTCTTGTAGAACGCGTTGGAACCGTACATGTTGCCGTGGTCCGTCATGCCCACGGCCGGCATCTCCTGGCGCACCACCTCATCTGCCAACATGTCCACCTTGGCCATGCCGTCCAGCATGGAAAACTCGGTGTGATTATGAAGGTGAACAAAGGATGAGTTTTTCGCCATGCGGACAGTCTAGCGGGCGCGTCAAACCCCGCCATCAGCCCTGCGCACCGCACCCGACTGATAGGAATTGTTTCCCACGATATGGCGAAGGAGTACATTGTCTCTCGATGATTTACACCGTTGCCGCCTATCTCATGTGGGGCTTCTTCCCCGCCTTCTTCCCGCTTCTGCTGCCCGCCGGACCTTTTGAGATCCTCGCGCATCGCATCGTATGGACGGCTGTCCTCGTCACCGGCTTCCTCCTCATCTCGGGCGGCTGGCGGGAGCTGCGAGCTTTCAGCGCGCGCACGTGGGCCTGGATGCTGGCCTGCGGCGTGGCCATCACCATCAACTGGGGCACGTACGTTATCGCCATCAACACCGGGCACGTGGCCGACGCGGCACTCGGCTACTTCATCAACCCGCTGGTCTCGGTGGCTTTGGGCATCATCTTCCTGAAGGAATCGCTCAACAAGGCACAGGCGGCGTCGGTTGGCGTGGCATTCATCGCCGTACTTTGGCTGACCTTCATGACCGGCCAAGCCCCGTACATTTCCTTGGCGCTCGCGGGTAGCTTCGGCATCTACGGCCTGATGAAGAAGCAGCTCAGCGTCTCCTCCACCGGTTCCGTGGCCGCAGAAACCATCGTGATGCTGCCAGTGGCCATCGGCTACCTCACGTGGCTGAGCATCCGCGGCGAATCCACGTTTACAACCGAAGGCCCCATGCACATCGTGTTGCTCGTCGCTTCCGGCCTAGTCACCGCGCTACCGCTTTTGTGCTTCGCCAAGGGCGCCAAGCAACTGCCTCTGGCCACGGTGGGCATGCTGCAATACATGACCCCCATCATGCAGATGCTGTGGGCACTATTCGTCACTCACGAGCACATGTCCACGCAGCGTTGGATTGGCTTCGGCATCATTTGGGTCGCGGTCGTTATCTACCTAGCAGACCTCGCCCGCATGCACCGCGCCTCCCGCCGCGCCAAGCGCTTGCACACCATCAGCGAGGATTAACGCAGCTCGCGGCGGGCTTCCTTCGCTTTCCGACGCCGCTCCTGTTCCTCCTCGGCATTCAACGCCCAGCGTGGCATTAGCACCACCATCGCGGCGCTATAGAGCACCACGAACCCGGCAACCCCAATGGACAGCGCCTCCCCGCCCCTGGCGATCTGGAGGAAAAGTACCACGAGGCCAATGACAAGGCCCGCCCACACCAAGATGTAGCCGAAGCGATAGTTGGGCATCCAAGTGCTGGTATCGGCAAAAATCTTCATGCTTACTCCTTCAGGGACGACAACGGGCGCACGCCAAAGGTGCCCCAGGCGGCGTCACTAGGCGCGGCTTCTACTGCTTCCACCATGTTGTTTTGCGCAATCGTACGCAAGCTATCGCCATCTGACCACACGATAACCGCATCGATCTTCGAGGGAACTTCCACCTGACCGACTCCCTGATAGGAATCGCGAAGGCGCATGATTTCCGTGTCGATGACGTCAGCCCGGCTGGCGCCATTGACAGGCTCCGGTACCGCGATGGGCGCGGCCATGCCGATGATGATCGCGTTCATTCGCGTGGCGGGCTCCACCACCGCGTTGACTTGCTGCGCGTTCAAGGATTCCCGGAAGCTCACCAGGGCGTAGGTCGGTTCGTCAGCGGTTGCCACACTGCCTGCGACGCGTTCGACGTAGTCCGCACGGGACTCGTTATCGGGCCCTAGTTGATCGCCTTGCAGGGCCACGGTGGACTTGGTGCCGAACAGGCCAAAACACAGCAGCACGAACACGACAAGTAGCAGCGTCAATACGGCCGCCGCTATACGACGCCGCCGGTAGATCTCCGGGGGGTGCTTCATCCGCGCAAAACCTCGAGTGCATGCCGCAGGTCCTCCGGGTAAGGTGCTGTGACTTCAAAGTATTTGCCGGTGCCGGGGTGAATGAACCCTAATGACACTGCGTGCAGCCACTGCCGGATGAGGCCCACCCGCTTGGCCAGGTTCGGGTCGCAGCCATACATCGGATCGCCCACGCAGGGGTGCCCCGTGGCGGACATGTGGACGCGAATCTGGTGCGTGCGGCCAGTTTCCAGGTGCACCTCGAGCAGGCTCGCCTCGCGGAAGGCCTCAAGCAATTTGTAGTGCGTGACGGCGTGCTTTCCGCCATCGACCACCGCGAACTTCCAGCCCGAGGAAGGATGCCGCCCGATGGGCGCGTCGATGGTTCCCACGATGGGATCCGGCAGGCCTTGCACCACGGCATGGTAGGTCTTGGTGACGGTGCGCTCTTTAAACGCCGCCTTGAGCTGCGAGTAAGCGCGCTCGCTGGCAGCTACGACCATCACGCCGGAGGTTCCCACGTCGAGACGGTGAACGATTCCCTTGCGCTCGGTAGGGCCGGCGTCGGCAAGCTGATAACCCGCCGCCCGCAAACCGCCAATGACCGTGGGGCCCTCCCAGCCCAACGTCGGATGCGCGGCGACACCCACGGGCTTATGCACGCAGATGACGTCGTCGTCGGCGTAGAGCACGTCCATGCCCTCAACGAGCTCTTCCTTGGGAACCACCGGCTCTTCGGGGGCGGGCATCATGACGTCGATCCAGCCGCCTGCCTCCAAGCGGTCCGACTTGCCGACGATGGTGCCGTCGACCTCGACGTCGCCAGCCGCGCACAAATCTGCGGCCTTGACCCGTGAGATGCCGATGAGCTTAGCCAACGCGGCGTCGGCACGCATGCCTTCGAGGCCCTCGGGGACCGGCAATCTACGACTCTCGCGCATCCGCTGCCCCCTTTTCGCGTTCTTCGAAGAACATCGCGATGACGAACACCACGACTCCGCAGGTAATAGATGCATCTGCCAGGTTGAACACCGCAAAGCGTCCCACGGAAATGTAATCCACCACGTGCCCAAACCAGAAGCCGGGCTCACGGAAGAGGCGATCGATGAGGTTACCGAGCGCGCCGCCTGCGATCATCGCCAGTCCGATGGCCTGCCATTTATCCCGCATCCGTGGCGCGGCGATGGCTACGCCCAAAACAAACGCCAGCTGAATAGTGGTAAACAGCCAGGTGTTGCCCTCGCCACCCATAGAAAAGGCAGCGCCGGGGTTGAATAGAAGGTAGAAGCGGAACCATCCGCCGATGACATTCATCGGCTCCCCCTCAGTGAGGATGGACAGCATGATTTGCTTAAACACTTGGTCGATGACAGCCACCGCGATAACCACCGCGGCCATCATGCCGACGAAACTCCTTCTTTTTTGACTCACCCGAATCATTCTAAACACCCCCTTCCGGTAATTTGGAATACTGTGTTCCGTGTTAAAGCTTTAGCCGCAGTTTCCATCCTCGCCCTTAGCGCCGCTCCGCTCGCCGCGTGCTCCTATGAAAAGCCGGCACCCAGCGTCGAAGAGCCCGTGGGCCTGCCTGTCGACGCCCCGCGCATCACCGTTGAATCCACCGGAACCGGGGAAAAGCGCGTGCTGACTTTCAATGACCTCGATGCAGAGCAAAAAATTAAGTACACCGTCTCGGAAGGTTTTAGCCAAGACCTGCTTAAGTCCTCCGCGGCGCAGGATTTCAATCCGGCTAAGGTCAAATCCGCGACCACCACTCTCCCACTAGAGGTCAGCGTGGACAAGGCTACGGAGAACGTCGAAGGCCAGCTGCCAGCTACCCGCAATGTCTTTGGCTCAACCGGCGTGCCGGAGTACTCCGGTGTTGCTGATGCAGCGAGCGGTGAGGGCTTCCAGTTTGGCTGGCGTGCGGTGGACTCAGGCCAGATGTCTTCACTGCGTTTGGCGGCACCGCAGAGTGGCACCGACGAGGCCCGCGGCATTACTGAGCAGGCGATTATGAAGCTGACTTCTCTGCCGGTGGTGTTCCCTGAGGATGCGATTGGCAGGGGCGCGAAGTGGACCGTGGAGTCCCGCGTTGCGGGTGAGTCGACGTTGCTGCAGACCACTACCTACACGGTGAAAGAGCTGGCCGGCGATGTGGTCAAGCTGGATGTTTCGGTGCAGCAGCGCCCTTCGCTTGGCGCCTTGTCTTTCGAAGGCCAGGCGGAGGGAACGGACCTAGCAAACAAGGAGCTTAAGGTCTTGAGCTCCACGACGGATTCCAAGGGCGAGCTCACCGTGGATCTGAAGCAGCCGCTGCCTACCGACGGCGATGTTTCCATCGACACCAAAATCATCTACGGCACCGAGGACTCCGATCTGCGCGTGGTGCACTCGACCACAACGGATCTGCAGTTCAACCCAGCCGAGTAGCCGCTAGCCGCGTGTATTCGGACGATCTTTGTGCTCGCTCCCGCGCCGCCGCGGGGCCTCAACGATGGTTCGAATGCACACCGGGCCACCGACCCAATAAAAAATCCGGGGCCACAGCCCGGATATTTCTTACTGCGCTGGTGCCTCTGCTGGTGGGACCTCGCCCTCAGCAGGAGCGCCTTCAACAGGAGCGCCCTCAGCAGGAGCGCCTTCAGCCGGTGCGCCCTCGGCAGGAGCGCCCGCACCGCCAGCAGTATCAGCGCACATCGGCGGACCCTGCTCCGGAGGGACGATGTTGGAGACCAAGATACAAGCCCAGTTCTTCGACAGCTTCCAATCGCCGTCCTCAAAGACGAACTCAACCTGGTCCGCAGTCTGCCCCTGGCCGTCAGGGGTGGAGAAGTTCACGGTGGCTAGCGCCGACTCTGGGGTGTAACCAGGCAGAACTGGGTCCACGACCTCAAAGACAGCGCCGGACTCGGCCTGCGATGCAGCCATGACGTCGAAAAGCTCCGGAGCCTGCTCCGAGCCCTGTACGGTCTTGGTCTTCTCCTCCACCGGCACGTTGGGGTCAGTTGCCTTAGCCAGGATGGCATTCAGTGCCGCTGCGTCTGGGATTTCTGCGGAGGCAATCGAGGTTTCTTCGGAGCTCGGCCTCTTCTCAATAGTTGCTGGGCCAGCTTTTTCAACTTCATCGGAAGAAGAGCAGGCTGCCAATGCGGTAGCAGCGCTCACTGCCATAATCGCGGCGCTGAGCTTGGTGAACTTCACTTTTTCTCCTCACGTTGGGTTTCGCGACGCCACACCCGACGTCGCAGTTCTTTACACCACACTACCCACGCCCCATCCATTTCAGGGCGACCCGCGCCCAGCGAGACGGCCTTTTAGGCTCAACGCTAGTGTGTAAGCCATGACTATCGCACTCATCGCCACCGGCGGCACCATCGCGTGCACCACCCAAGAAGACGGCTCTCTGGTCCCTACCGTAAGCGGCCAACAACTCGCGGATTCCCTTGACGCCGACATCGAGGTCATCGAGTTCCGCCAGCTCGACTCCAGTTCCATCACGTTGGAGGACCTCGATGAGCTGCTTGCCACGGTCCACGAGTTGCTCCACCGTGCCGAGGTCGAGGGAATCCTCATCACCCATGGCACCGACTCCATGGAAGAGACAGCCATGGCGCTGTCCATCTTCGATCCCGGCACGAAGCCGGTGGTGTTGACCGGCGCACAGCGCTCATTCGATCACCCAAACGGCGATGGCCCACGCAATCTCCAGGACGCTGTCGCGCTCATCAAACAGGCCCAGCCCGGCGTCTTCATCCAGTTCGGCGGCATGACCATCCCGGCGCGCGGTGCCCGCAAGAACCACACCTTCCATCTCAACGGTTTCGAGTCAATGCCGGTGGGCGAAGGCAGCATCTTCCCCCTCCCCCTGGCTGCGCTGGCGCAGCACCCAGTAGCCATCCTTACCGCGTATCCGGGCGCTGAAGCTGTGCTTGTCGACGCCGCCTCCTCCCACTTTGCCGGCCTCGTCATCGAAGGCTTGGGCTCAGGCAACATGGGTGCAGGGATGGGCGAAGGCGTGGCCCGCGCGCTCGATGCGGGCATCTCGGTCGTCGTCAGCACGCGTGTGCCTTATGGCAAGACCTCGCTGGCCTATGGCGGGGCCGGCGGCGGCGCCACCTTGGCGGACAAAGGCGCGATCAATGCTGGCGAGTTTCGCCCAGGACAGGCACGCATCCTGTTGGCCGCAGCCTTGGCCACGGGCACGCCCGTGGTGAAGGTTTTTGAGACCGCCGTCGCACCTAAGCAGTACGCGCGCTAGTCCTCTAACTCCGCAAACAACTCCGGCCAGGCCAGCGACTCTAGGGGGTCGGCCGGCACCAGATCGGGATCATCGGCCGCGAAGGACTTGGTGCGACCTGGCCCTGTGGCGCGCGTTTCGAATCGCACGCTCACCACACCGTGGCCTGCACCTTGAATCCAGCCGTGGCCATAGTCTGGGTGATAGACGTCCTGGGTAGCCCGCCAAGACGTATCGGGCTCGTCCTCGATACTGATTTCCACACGGGAGGTATCCAGCGAGTTGTCGGACACGCCAGCCTCGTAATCGTCATCGGCTTTGCTCGGCGGGCGCACCACCACTCGGTCCAGCTCGGGAAACAGTACGTCCTGGCGGGCAGTCTCCAGCCCCGAGTAGCTTACTCCGACCAAGCGGATGGGCCCGAGTTCGTCGGGATACCGAGCCAGCTTAAAAGCCGTGGCCTTGAGGGTTTCCAGATCATCGGTGGCATAAGGCAAGGTCGCCGAACGCGATTCGATGTGAAAGTCCGCCATGCGCAACTTGACCGAGACGGTGCGGGCACCACGGCCGTCGCGAAGCAGGCGTCGATGTGCGCCTTCGGCAGCCCTGGTGATGGCCGCATCCACCGCGCCCACCGTAAGCAGATCCTTGGAATAAGTGTGCTCCGTGGAGATCTGCTTGGCCACCGCACGCGGGGCCACGACCCTGTCATCAATGCCTTGCGCCAGTTTCCACAAGCCCATGCCAACCGTGGCGCCGAGGGAAATCTCCACTTCCTTCTGCGACATCGCCGCCAACTGCCCGATGGTCTCCACCCCAATTGCCGAAAGCTTTGTCCGCGTCACCGGCCCTACTCCCCACAGCTTGCCCACGGGAAGTGGATGGAGGATCTCCAATTGCTTCTCCACCGGGATGACAAAGGTGCCGTCAGGCTTCGCCTCGCCAGAGCCAATTTTGGCGAACTGCTTGCCCGCGCCTGCCCCGATGGAGCTAGGCAGGCCGGTCTCCTCACGAATCAACTCGCGCAGGTTATCCGCCCACTCCTTGACCTCTTCGGCCGTGGCGCCAACGAGTGCCTCGGGCTCCATGAAGGCCTCATCGATGGAGAGCTGCTCGATGAGGCCTACGTGCTCGGCGAGAATCTTGAATACTTTTTTCGACGCCGCCGAATACACCACGTGCCGCGGCTGCACCACCACGCCGCGCAAGCCAACCAGCTGCCGCGCGCGGAATGTCGGCATGGCCGAGTGCGCCCCGAAAGCGCGGGCCTCATAGGACGCGCCCGCCACGACGCCGCGCCCGCCGACACCCGCGACCAACACTGGGCGCCCACGCAGGGTCGGCCGGGTCAGCTGTTCGACGGATGCGAAAAAGGCATCCATGTCGATGTGTAAGACCCAGCGTTGCATGCACACCAGTTTAGAACATGCGTCCTAATCTTAGGGCCTTCGCAATGCCACGGCACCACCAGGAGCGAGGAGGCGTTCTTTCACAAGCAGTCATTCCATACCGGGAGTCGCGTGGGTCTCACTTGAGGTTTTGGTGATCGATATCTCACGAATTTAGCTATTTTCTAGACAGCAAGGCGCTCTTGTATGCAAGATGAATGCATGCAGAATGTAAGCACGCCAGCCGCGGAGCGCGCCTATGAATACGTCAAGCGCGCCATCATTGACGGCGACATTGATGATTCAGAAATGCTCTCCGAGGCAGCCATCGCCGCCGAACTGGGCATGAGCCGTACCCCCATGCGTGAGGCATTTCTTCGCCTCGAGGTAGAAGGATTCCTCAAGCTCTACCCCAAGCGCGGCGCCCTGGTGGTGCCGATTAGCCCGCGCGAGATTCGCGAGGTCTACGAGGCACGCATGCTTGTCGACGAGCACTCTGCCCGCCACATCTGCGGCCTCGACGACACCGAGCGAACTGTGATTGCGGACTGCTTGGACGCCACCATCGAGGAACAGTCCGCGGCTCTCGACGCCGAGGACCTGCGCACCTACACCCGCCTCGACGCACGTTTCCACCAAACCATCATGGACAACGGTGGAAATAGCCTGCTGGCTAGCCTTGGCCACTCCCTGCGCGAGCGTCAACAGCGTTTCACTGCGACCGCCATCGGGCGCAATGTGGAGCGTGCCCGCGCGTTCGTCGCGCAGCATCGCCTGCTTGCCGACGCTCTCCGTGCCGGCGACATCGACACGTATCTCACCGAACTCGACGACCATCTGACAACTTCAAGGAAACAACTGTGACAGTTTTTGCACACTCCACCCCGCAAGTCGAGGCGCCCGCTCATAAGGAAATATCTCAGCCCCTTGTGAACAAGCATTCCTGGTTTCCCGTGGCCGGGACGATGGTGGCTGTGGCCTGGGGCGGCAACGAGTTCACGCCGCTGCTGGTGATGTACCGCGAGACGTCGAACTTCTCGCAGGTCACCGTCAACGGTCTACTTGCCGCATACGTGCTGGGAATTATCCCAGCGCTGCTCGTGGGCGGCCCGCTGTCTGACCTCATCGGACGCAAACCCACCCTTTTGCCGGCCGCTCCCCTGTCTTTGATGGGGTCTTTCTTGCTTTCCATCGCGCCGCATGAGCCGCTCATCATCGCTTTGGGTCGCGTGCTCTGTGGCATGGCGCTGGGCTTGGTCATGGCGGTAGGTTCCACTTGGGTGACAGAGCTGGTATCCCGCGCGGGTGGCGATCCTGCTGCCGGTGCGCGCAAGGCGTCGCTGTGCTTGACTGCTGGCTTCCTGGTGGGTGCGGGCATTGCCTCGGTACTGGCGCAGTGGGGCCCGTGGCCGACGCACCTGGCCTACGTCCTGCATATCCTGATTACTCTCGTGACCGCGGTTTGGCTCAGCCATACGCCGGAGACCCGCCAGCCGCACCACGGGACAGTCAAGACCACCATCCTTGACCTCACCGTCCGCGAGATGCTGGAGATGCTCCACATCCCGACGGCCGCGCACAAGCGCTTCCTGCGCGTCGTGGTCCCGGTGGCACCGTGGGTCTTTGGCTGCGCGGGTGCTGCTTATGCGTTGCTTCCGCAGCTGCTTGCAAAGTCCGCGGGCCAGACTCCCATTGCTTTCTCAGGTCTCATGACGGTTATCACCCTGGGCTGCGGCGTGGGCGTACAGATGCTCGGCCGCCTTATCGACACGCACAAGTCGGCGCGCGCTTCTGCAATTGCGATGGCTGTTATTACGGTCGGCGCTTTCCTCGCGGCGATTGCGGCGCACACGCTCTCGCTTCCGCTGGGCATTGCCGCTGCGGCAACGATGGGCGCGGGCTACGGCCTGGCTTTGGTGGCTGGCCTTTCGGAGGTCCAGCGCATCGCCGGCGAGCGCGAGCTTGCGGGCCTGACTGCGGTGTACTACTCGATTTCCTACACCGGCTTCTTTATCCCCATGGCGTTTAGCGCGCTTGCGCCTTACGTGGGCTTTACCAATCTGTTCATCATCGGCAGCTGCCTTGCGCTCGTCTGCCTCGTAAACGTCATCTTTGCCTGGCGCTCGCACCTGCCAGGCACTAGACGATAGCTTCATATGCCCTCGGCATGCAGAAAAATGCCCGGAAAGGAAGTCTTCCTTTCCGGGCATTTTTCTAAGCGTTAACGTTTCAAAGCATTAACGCGTTTTACGGTTGCGGTAGCGCCCTTGACCACCTGGTGGCCCTCGAGAGGCTCGGTGACCACGGTGAATTCGGTTGCCAGGACCTCAGCCGCGATGTGGTCTGCGTGGCGGTTAGCCCACTCTTCCTTGTCAGCTGGAACTGACAAGACCACCGAAATGCGGTCATAGACCTCGAAGTCCTCGGCCTTACGGGCATCCTGGAGACCGCGGATGACGTCGGCGGCCCAGCCTTCTGCCTCGAGCTCCTCGGTGACCTCGGTGTCCAAGACAACCAGGCCGTCGACGCCGTCGATACGCGCCGTCGATGCCGGGTTCGCCGCCTGCAGACGCTCGGTGTACTCATCAGCGCCCAGAACGATATCGCCGTCAACAACAACCTCGTCGCCGCGGCGCTCGTAGTTGCCCGCCTTCAGGTTCTTGATGGCGCGCTGGACGTCCTTGCCCAAGCGCGGGCCAGCGACCTTAGCGTTGCAGACAACCTCGAAGGTGCCCACGGAATCGACGTCATCGGTGAGAACAACATCCTTCACGTTGACCTCATCGCGGATGATGTCCGCAAAGTCAGCGAGCTGCGCGGAATCAGCCATGGCCACGGTCAGCTTCGGCAGCGGGAGGCGGTTGCGCAGCTTGTTGGACTTGCGCACAGACGACGCCGCCGAAGCCACAGCGCGCGTGGCATCCATCGATGCCACGAGGCTCGGGTCTGCCGGGTAGTCCTCTGCCTTCGGGTAGGAAGCCAGGTGCACAGAGCGCTCCCCGGTCAGGCCGCGGTAGATGACCTCAGCCACGTGCGGCAGCAGCGGAGCCACCACGCGGGTGACGGTCTCCAGCACGGTGTACAGCGTGTTGAAGGCCTCCTCGTGCTGCTCCTCGCCCGCCCAAAAACGGTCGCGGGAACGGCGCACGTACCAGTTGGTGAGCACGTCCGCGAAGTGCCGTACCTCCTCGGTGGCCGCAGCGATGTCGGTGTTCGCGAGGGCGTCGTTCGTGCGCTCCACGAGGTCGTGAGTCTTGGCCAAGATGTAACGGTCAAGCACGTTCTTCGAGGAGACGTCGAAGCGGGCCTCGCGGCTCGCGTAGAGCTGCAGGAAGGTGTACGCGTTCCAGATAGGAAGGATGGCCTGGCGTACGCCCTCGCGGATACCCTGCTCAGTGACGATGAGGTTGCCACCACGCAAGATCGGGCTGGACATCAGGAACCAACGCATAGCGTCAGAACCATCGCGGTCGAAGACCTCGTTGACGTTCGGGTAGTTACCCTTGGACTTCGACATCTTCAGGCCGTCGTTGCCCAGCACGATGCCGTGCGCTACGACCTTCTTGTAGGCCGGGCGGTCAAACAGCGCGGTAGACAGAACGTGCATGACGTAGAACCAACCGCGAGTCTGGCCGGAGTACTCCACGATGAAGTCGGACGGCGAGTGAGTCTCGAACCATTCCTTGTT
This sequence comes from Corynebacterium sp. HMSC06C06, assembly GCF_001807295.1. NCBI lineage: Bacteria > Bacillati > Actinomycetota > Actinomycetes > Mycobacteriales > Corynebacteriaceae > Corynebacterium > Corynebacterium sp. HMSC06C06. Next base: position 48,463 of record NZ_KV788497.1, on the reverse strand, counting down.
CTCAAACGGGTAGTGCTTCTGTGCAAACGGCATGGAACCGGACTCGAACCAGCAGTCCAGAACGTCAGGAACGCGAACCATCATCGACTTGCCAGTTGGATCGTCCGGGTTCGGGCGAGTCAGCTCGTCGATGTACGGACGGTGCAGCGACGTCGGGCGCACGCTGAAGTCAGCCTCGAGCTCGTCGAGCGAGCCGTAGACGTCCACGCGCGGGTACTCCGGGTTATCCGAAACCCACGCCGGGATCGGCGCACCCCAGTAACGGGTACGGGAGATGTTCCAGTCGCGCGCGCCCTCGAGCCACTTGCCGAACTGGCCGTCGCGAATGTGCTCTGGCAGCCACTCGATCTCGTTGTGGTTGAGCTCGACCATGCGGTCGCGGAACTCGGTGACCTTCACAAACCATGCCGGCAGTGCCTTGTAGATAAGCGGCTCACCAGAGCGCCAGGAGTGCGGGTAGGAGTGCTCGATGGTCACGTGGCGTACCACGCGGCCCGCAGCCTTCAGGTCCTTGATGATGTCCTTGTTCGCATCAAAGACAAGCTGGCCCTCATAAGGCGGGACCTGGGAGGTGAACTCGCCGTCCTCATCAACCGGGATGACCAGCTCGATGCCGTACTTCTGGCAGGTGTTCATATCGTCCTCACCAAACGCCGGAGCCTGGTGGACAACACCAGTACCGTCTTCCGTTGTAACGTAATCCGCCAGGATTACCTGGAAAGCATTCTCCAGGTCTGGGAAGAAGTCAAAGATTGGCTGATAGGTAAAGCCCTCCAGGTCCTTACCTAAGAAGCTCTTCAGGACTTCCACCTCGCCGAGTTCCTTAGCCAATGTGCCAGTCAGCGCCTCAGCCATGACGAAGGTCTTGCCCTCAAAATCGCCGTCGGTGGCCTTGAACAGCACGTAGTTGACCTCTGGGTGGACGGCCAGCGCCGAGTTAGACGGCAGGGTCCAGGGAGTCGTGGTCCAAGCGAGGAAGGCGGCGTCGCCAAGCTCAGCGTTTTCGGACAAGGTCTTTTCAGCCGCGGAGCCAGGCTTCGCGCCGGTGACCGGGAAGGTAACCGTCAGGGTCGGGTCCTGCCGCATCTTGTAGGAGTCATCCAGGCGCGTCTCCTGGTTGGACAGCGAGGTGTGCTCGGCCCAGGAGTAAGGCAGGACGCGGAAGCCCTGGTAGATAAGCCCCTTGTCATAGAGCTCCTTGAATGCCCACATGACCGATTCCATGTAGCCGATGTCCAGGGTCTTGTAGCCGTTTTCAAAGTCCACCCAGCGCGCCTGGCGGTTGACGTAGTCTTCCCACTCGCCGGCGTACTGCATGACGGATTTCTCGCAGTACTCGTTGAACTTCTCGAGGCCCATCTCCTCGATCTGGCCCTTGTCTGTGATGCCGAGCTGCTTTTCAGCCTCCAGCTCTGCAGGTAGGCCGTGCGTGTCCCAGCCGAAGACGCGCGGGACGTAATTGCCAGCCATGGTGCGGTAACGCGGAACGATGTCCTTGACGTAGCCCGTCAACAGGTGGCCGTAGTGCGGCAAACCATTAGCAAAGGGAGGACCGTCGTAGAAGATGTACTCAGGGCAATCCTTGGTCTGGTCCAAGCTGGCCTGAAAAGTTCCGTCTTCCTTCCAGAATTTCTGGACGACTTCTTCCATGTCTGGGAAACGGCTCGAGCCGCCGGTCATATCAACCTTGGGGTAAACGCCGCCAACGTTTTCGCTCATTAATCTTCCTTCACTCGTGGGCTGGTGCAGGGACGCGCCTTGCGGCTCGCGGTACCACCCTGCTTGGCGCTTGACGACGCCCACTTCGTTTCAGTGAAGGAGATTTCGGTCCCACCCGCTCGGTTCTACTGGCACTTTGTGCGTTCTTCCGAGATGCTCCCCGGTGATTGCCGGCTCAGTGCATACGTCTTCGAAGTATACCCATGCCGTCAAATTTTCACAGGCTGCGGCTCCCCCATAGGGGCAAACGGCAAGATTCGCTGGCAGGCCAGTTAGGCAGGGTACTCCCCTGCCGCCTCGTCCTGCGCAAGATCCGGTTTGCGCTTCCGGAAGCCGTCGATGATGAAGAGCACCATCCCAAGCCCCGCGGCTGCGAAGAGAAGATACAAAGACCAATCGGCAGAAGTAAGTACGAAGTTCACCAGCGCCAAGAACGCTACGAATGCCAATACGAGTGCTGCAACAAGCATGTTTTACCTCCAAAAAAGGCGCCCTCCCAATGCCATGGAAGGACGCCTTAAAGCCTAAGCCGTTAAAAGCTTACTTGCCAGCTTCACCGTTCGGTGCAGCGGTGCCGCGGGTCTCAAGCTCCTCCAGCTGGGACTCCAGCAGGGTCTTGAGGCGGGTGCGGTACTCACGCTCGAAGGTACGCAGCTCGGCGATACGAGCCTCGAGGGCCGTCTGCTGCTGCTTGACGGTGTTCATAACCTCGGTGTGCTTCTTCTCAGCGTCAGCCTGCAGGGCTGCAGCCTTCTCCTCAGCCTGGCGGATCTGAGCCTCAGCGCGGGAGTTAGCCTCGGACTCGGTCTGCTTTGCCTTAGCCTCAGCGTCAGAAACCAGCTTCTTGGAGCGGGTGTCTGCGTCGAGCAGCTGAGCGTCGAACTTCTTCTGGGCGTCGGCAAGCTGTGCCTTGGAGCGGGAATCGGCGTCGTTAAGCTGCTTCTCGGCCGCGGCGCGTGCCTCGGACAGCATGGACTCGGACTCTGCCTTTGCCTCGGAGGTGAGGCGGTCTGCCATCTCCTGAGCCAGACCCAGGACGCGAGCAGCCTGCATGTGGGTATCCGGGGTAGCCAGACCCTCCGCAGCCTTGGTGGCGGCAGCGCCTGCACCAGCACCCGCGATGCCGGAAACGGCAGCGGTCTTGGCGGAGCCAGCGTTCTTCCTGAGGTCCTCGTTCTCCTTCTTGGAAGCCTCGAGATCCTTCTTAGCTTGGGTTGCCTCTGCACGAGCTGCCTCGAGCTCACGCTTAGCCTTTGCAGCATCCTCACGAGCGGCCTTGAGCTCTGCATCGTTGTTAGAGCCAGTTGGTGCCTTGGAAATCTCAGCCTGAGCGGTCTTTGCCTGCTCCTGAGCGCGCTTAGCCTCTTCCTTGGCCTTTGCGACCTCATTCTTGGAGTCCACCAGCTTGGTCTCGTACTCTGCGCGGAGCTTGGACTCAATCTCCTTGCGGAGGGTGGCCTCGTCGGCACCCTTGTTAGCGGAAGCTGCGGCTACGCCTGTAGTAGCGCTGCCCTTGGTTTGCAGCTCTTCGACCTGAGCCTGCAGGTCATCGTTCTCATCCTGCAGCTGGGCAAGGGTGTCTTCTACGAGGTCGAGGAACTGGTCGACTTCATCCTCGTTGTAGCCACGCTTGCCAATTGGCGGCTTGCTGAAAGCGACGTTGTGTACATCAGCTGGTGACAGTGGCATTGACTTCTCTTCCCCTTCAAGTCGGTGCAACCCCGGAGGCTCCGAGGTCTTGGGAGATGCAAACACATCTAAAGGCTAACCAAAAGTTGCGCCACTAGATACGTCTACAAAGAACATGTGCGTTTAATAATACGGAATATCAGTATTGATTGTATCCAAACGCTCACATTAGCTAACGAATCGCCGAGTCTCAACGTTAACAGGAGGTTTCAATACACCCGCCTTATAGGAAAATGCTCGAGACCACCATCATCAAGACGGACAAAAGCAAGAACAAAACGATGATTGAAACATCGAGCGCAACCCCACCCATTCGCAACGGTGGGATAAGACGGCGAAGCGCCCTAACTGGTGGGTCGGTGACCATAAACAGCGGCTCAGCTAGCACCATAAACCAGCGAGGCGGGTTAAATTGGCGCGAGAAGGACTGGATCATCTCAATGATGATTCGGGCAATCAGAATCCACGAATAGATTCGCAGGATGAGGATCAGGATTATTCCAATAGTGCTCACTCGGACGAGCCTATCTGAACTACCCCCACTGATGCGGCATCCACACAATTAATTTCGCTAAAGGCGAACGCCGCCCCGCTCCCCACCAACACTTGGGGAACCGGGACGGCGCTTCGCATCTTTGACGCTGAAACTTAGCGCAGGTGTGCAGCACGCTCCAGCTCGAGAGTGGAGATGTCTGCACCCTTAGGAACAATGGCAAACACACGACGGTCGGTGTCCATACCCTTGGTCAGGTTGAGCATGCGACCTTCAAGGCCGAAGCACAGGCCAGCAGCGAAGTCGACGAAACGCTTCGCGGAAGCCTTGTCAGCATCAGTCAGTTCGAAGACAACCGCATCGCCATCACGGAACGGCGCGCCAACCTTGGCTGCATCGTCGAAGGAAACGAGGGAAAGCGCCACGATGGTCGGGACAAATTCCTCTTCCAGAGCCGGCTCAAAGGAGCGCGGTGCATAAGCGGCGGAGCCGTTGGACTCGTAGCTGCGCTCGTCGGCGTAGTAAGCGTCGTCGGCTTCGATGTCCATCGGGCCCAACCCGAAGAACTCTTTCGTCCTATCAATCAAAGACATATCTAGTCTCCCTCTGACCTAATCTGTTTTGCCCTTAACTTGGTACGAATGTTACTAATGTGAAAGCAGTAAATTGTACCTGTGAAATGCGCGTTTGCGTTGCCACTTAACCTACTGGCCGGGGTCCCATGATGCCGGTTCCGACACGCACGATATCTGTTCCCGCAGCAATCGCCTCACCCAAATCCGCGCTCATTCCGGCCGACATTTTCAGCGGACGCCCGAGGCGCCGGGCGACGTCGTCAGTCAGCGTCCGCACGCGCCCGAAGACCTCAGCAGCATCAGAGTCCAGCGGCGGAACCACCATGAAGCCCTGCAGTTCAAGGTTTACCAATTCCTCCACGAGCTCGACGAGACTCGGAACATCCGGCAGAGCCACTCCCCCGCGGGCGGTATCGCCATCGGCGGAAACCTGAATAAAAACCGGCAGCGCGTCGTCACGATCTCCAGATTCTTGTGCATTGGCGACGCCGCGATCGAGCGCCGTCGCCAGCTTCGCCGAGTCCAGAGAATGCACGCTGTGCGCCCAACGCGCCACGTGATTAGCCTTCTTGGTCTGAATCTGCCCAATCATGTGAAAGCGCACCGCCGGCAGCTCCGCGGCTTTAGCGCGCGCTTCTTGCTCGCGGTTCTCCGCCACGTCAGTGACCCCAAGCTCGGCGAGCAGCGCGACGTCGCCCGCCGGGTGGAACTTGGTCACCGGCAACAGCTGCGGCGCCTCTCGCCCGGCCGCGCGAGCGAAGTCCTCAATTTGGGCGCGAGTGCGCTCGAGCCCTGCTTGCAGTTCTTCCTTGCGGTTCATTTATACCTCCAACCAGATAACGCCTGCTTGGCGCCCAGTGATGCCTTCGCGGCGGTAGGAAAAGAAATCAGTGTCTTCGATGGTGCAGCGGGGATCCGATTCGATGTTGGTAATCCCCATCCCCATCAGTTGCCGGATAAGCCCTTTACGTACGTCCACACCCCAGGTACCCGTTTTTGTGCGGGTTTTGGCCCCGGGCAAATGCTTTTCGACGTCGTCCGCCATCGCCTCCGGTACCTCATAGTTCAGGCCCGAGGCGGCCGGCCCCATCAGGACCTGGATAGTCGAAGGAGTGGCGCCAAGTTCCAGCATGGCTTCGACCGTGTTGCGGATGATTCCGTTGCGAGCCCCGAGGCGACCTGCATGGGCTGCGGCGACGACGCCGGCGGAGACGTCGGAAAGCAGCACCGGCGTGCAGTCCGCGACGAGCACACCGAGCCCGAGGCGTTTTTCCGTGGTGATGATGGCGTCGGTGGCCTCGACCGGCGTGCCGACGTTGCCACGGTCCACGCGCGTGACGGTGTTGGTGTGGAGCTGTTCCATCCACACAATGTCGTCAAGCCCCAGCACGCGCTGCAGGCGGGCCCGGTTACTGGCGACGTCCGTCGGGTCATCGCCGACGTGATCGCCCAGGTTGAATGACTCGTATGGGGACGACGAAACCCCGCCCGCACGGCTTGTAAAACCATGCGCACGGGGCGTTGTGGTGCTTCCTCGTTTACTGGCATGCACTCCAGATTAGCGCAGTACCTTCAGCGTTTAGCGCATGAAGGACGGCACGTCAAGATCGTCGTCACCGTCATCCTGGCGGCGGTCGTCGCGGCGCTCAGCCGGACGCGACAGGCGGTAGTCGTCGCGGCGCTCCTCGCGAGAAAAACGCTCAGAGGTGGTAAACAGACCACCGTTGGAGGAATGACGCGGCCGGTAGGTCTCTGCCGGTTGTTCCTCGAAGCGAGGACGCTCTTCTTGACGCGGCTCCTCATAGCGCGGCTCTTCGTAGCGCTGCTCCTCGTAGCGCTGCTGCGGTGCAGACTGCTGGACTGGGGCAGCCTCTTCGCGGTTGTCGAAGAGGGAGCCCGGACGCTGTTGTTGCTGCTGCTGAGGTGCAACGTTAGTTGTCATGTTTGCCTGCGCATCGAAGCCAGTGGCGATGATGGTGACGCGGACTTCGTCGCCCAGGTTGTCGTCGATGATGGTACCGAAGATGATGTTGGCATCCTCGTCAGCGCGCTCCTCCACCATGGAAGCAGCGGCGTTGACCTCGTGCAGGCCAAGGTCGGAGCCACCAGCGATGGAGAGCAGGACACCCTTGGCGCCTTCCATCGTGGACTCGAGCAGCGGCGAGTTGATGGCCTGTTCAGCAGCGTTGAGCGCGCGGTTATCGCCCCGTGCGGAGCCGATGCCCATGAGTGCGGAGCCGGCATCAGCCATGACGGAGCGGACGTCAGCAAAGTCGACGTTGATCATGCCCGGGATGGTGATGAGGTTGGTAATACCCTGCACACCGTTGTGGAGAACTTCATCGGCGGCGCGGAATGCCTCGACGATGGAGAGCTCTTCGCCACCGAGCTGCATGAGGCGATCATTCGGAATGACGATGAGAGTGTCGCAGACCTCGCGCAGCTCCTCGATACCGGACATAGCCTGACGGGTACGGCGAGCGCCCTCGAACTTGAATGGACGGGTCACAACGCCGACGGTCAGCGCGCCCATCTTCTTGGCGATGGAAGCAACGACCGGGGCGGCGCCGGTACCGGTGCCGCCGCCCTCGCCTGCGGTCACGAAGACCATGTCGGAGCCTTCCAGGGCATCCTCAATCTCGGTCTTGTGGTCTTCTGCAGAGGTCTTGCCGACCTCTGGGTTAGCACCCGCGCCCAAACCGCGAGTGGCCTCGCGTCCGATGTCGAGCTTGGTGTCGGCATCAGAGAAGATCAGTGCCTGCGAGTCCGTGTTGATTGCGACGAACTGAACGCCCTTCAGGCCTTCTTCAATCATACGGTTAACGGCGTTGACACCACCGCCGCCGACACCGACGACCTTGATGTCCGCGAGGTTATTGCTAGTAGAGATCATGTGAGGGGCTCTCACCTTTCACTGTTGGTGCGTAAACGAGGATTTTGTGCGCGCAGCATTTGTTGCGAGCGGTTAGTTCCATCTTTAACGACGCGCTTGTAATTTTCGCGTTCATTTTGCCGCGTGTCGGTACCCTCAAGTAGTGGTTTAGGGTTGCTGACATGCAGGTTTTCGGATCACAAAAGCCCCACGCACCCCATCCGTTGACACTTTTTGGGGCTGCGCAGGGCTTAAGTTTTGAACGCTAATTTTATTTACTTGTGACCAATTCCGGGTTAGAAATATTCCAGTTTTGGCCCTCCATCTTTAGAATGGTTTCAAACGCCAAGGCCTTGTTCGCATTATCCTCCGAGGCGCCCCAGAAAACGGTCCGCTCGTCCTTGAGGTGGAAAGTCATCGAGTACGCGTTCTTCACCTCCAGCGACTTGACCTGCGCACGCAGGTTCTGCGGCAGCGCAGCAAGCACATCAACGGCATCGCGCATCTCCTGCGAGCCCGGCTCCGCGCTGCCGGTAATTTCCACTGCGCCCTCCGGCGGGGTATCCGTGGTGAACTCCTTACCCTCGGCGTCGATAAGCAAATTGCCCTCGCGGAAAGCCACCGCCTCATGTTCGATGACCTCGATATCGAGGGTCGATGGGAAGGCACGCGATACCGTCGCAGACTTTACCCACGGCAGGTGTGCCACTCCCGACGCCGCCGCACGAGCATCAACGCGAACCAGATTCTCCCCCACCGCTACCCCGCTGGACTCTTCCACCTGTGCAGCATCCACGTGGGAATTGCCTTGGATCTCAAAGGAGGAAACCTTAAACACTGGAAAAAGCCACACGGCAGCAGTCGCCAAAACCAGCACGGCAAGAATTCCGGCGACTATTGCGGTAATTGATTTCTTAGACATTCAGCGCCTTTAGCTCGTCCAAGATTTCTGCGGCAAGCATCGTCACTGAACCGGCGCCGATGGTGAGCACGACGTCGCCAGGCTGCACCAGCGAGACAACGTCCTGCGCCGCCTCAGAGAAGTTCGGTTCGAAGATTACCTTCATGTCTTCCGGCATCTTGTCAGTGATGATGCGAGAGGTGATCCCCTCCACCGGCTGCTCACGGGCGCCGTAGATGTCGAGGACCACGGCGGCGTCGGCAAGCGCCAGCGCCTGCGCGAACTCCTTATCGAACTCCATCGTGCGCGAGTACAGGTGCGGCTGGAAGCAAGCGATAACGCGCGCCCCCTTGCCCTCAGCCTCGACCTTCTGACGCGCTGCCGTGAGCACCGCAGTGACCTCGGTGGGATGATGCGCATAATCGTCGAAGACGCGCACTTGAGACTCGGTGCCTCGGAACTCAAAACGGCGGCGCACGCCGGTAAAGTCCGTCAGGCCCTCAGCCAGCTCGGAGAGCTCGCCGCCCGCAAGCCCGCCGGAGACAAGCGCGGCCAAGGAATTGAGCACCATGTGATGGCCCGGAATCTGCAGCTCGTAGGACAGCTCTTGGGGCTGTGCACCCGGCAATGCCACGCGCACGCGGACCTGCATTCCGATGACGGAAACCTTCTCCTCCAGAACCTCAGCCGCCAGCGGGATGGACGAGTACTTCTCCCCCGCTTCCGCACTGCCATAACCTAGGACCTGAATGCCGCGTCCGAGCGCGCGCAGGCCAGTCTGGGCAGCGTGATCATCTTCCAGGCACACAACGAGGTACCCGCTTTCTTCGATGCGATCAGCAAAATCATCGAAGACCTTGTAATAAGCCTCGGCGTTGTGGAAGAAATCTAGGTGGTCAGGCTCGACGTTGGTAATTACTGCGACGGTTGGGCTGTAACGCAGCAAGGAGGCATCGGACTCATCGGCTTCGGCCACGAATGCCGCGCCGGTTCCCGCATGGGCGTTGGTGCCTGCACGGTTGAGCTGGCCGCCGATAGCGAAGGAAGGATCCAATCCGGCCTGCTGCATCGCGGTCACGGTCATGGACGTGGTGGAGGTTTTTCCGTGGGTGCCCGCCAACAGAATCTGCTGGTGCCCCTCCATGAGCTCCGCCAGAAGGTCAGAGCGGCGGATGACCGGGATACCGGCCGCGCGAGCACCTACAAGTTCTGGATTGTCCTGTGGAATAGCGGCGAAGGAAGTCACCACAACAGTAGGCTTGTCACCTGCCAACTCAAGGTTTTCAGCTGCGTGGCCGATAGCGATCTTCACGCCCATCGTGCGCAGTACTTCCACTGGAGTGGAGGCCTTCACATCAGAGCCAGTCACGACGCCCCCGCGGTTAGCCAAGATGCGGGCCAAACCGGACATGCCGGAGCCACCAATACCCACCATGTGGACGCGGGAAAGATCGTAGGAGTTTGTCATTTACTTTTCCTTCACATTCGCTAATAAGGCCGACTTTTAGTCGGTGTGCGCTGCGCGCGAGGCTTCGTCGATCATATCCCTGATGTGATCGGCAATCGTATTGGCAACGTCGCCCGCAGAGTTAGTGGCAGCCGCCTTACGCATGGCCGCATACCGCTGCTCATCCCCAAGGGTTGCCTGTACTTCATCCACCAGGCGCTGCGGGGTTAGCTCCGCATCAAGAATCTGCACTGCAGCACCAGCCGCAACCAATTCGCGAGAGTTCAGCGCCTGCTCACCGTTTCCGATAGGCAGCGGAATGTAAATTGCAGGCACGCCGGCCGCAGTAACCTCGGCAACCGTCATGGCGCCGGAACGACACACCATAAGATCTGCCACGGCTAGTGCACCGGCCATGTCATCGATATAAGGCAGCGCAGTGTAGTGCTCAGCTTCCGCTGGGGCCACATTCTTCTTGCCATAGGCGTGAAGAACCTGGTATTTCTCCGTCAACTGCGACAACGCGCCCGCAACCGCGGTGTTGATGCTGACAGCGCCCTGCGAGCCGCCAGTAACCACGATGGTTGGACGTTCTGGGTCCAAATTCCAGCGTTCGCGTGCTGCGGCTGCGGCGCTGCCGTCGGGGTCCTCGCCCAGCCCAGGACGTACCGGAATGCCCACGACCTCGCCGGGCATGCCGGAGTTACGGTGTGCATTAAGTCCAATTCCGCCAATACGCACGCCGAGCTTATTGGCGATGCCGGAAAGCGCGTTCGTCTCCAACACGTAGAACGGCATACCCATGGACTTGGCAGCTAGATATGCCGGCGCTGCCACATAACCACCGGTTCCAAACACCACGTCCGCTTCGACCTCTTTAAGCACCTTGCGCGTCTGCAGCACGGACTTAATCAGATTGAAGGGAAGCTTGAACAGCTCAGCGTTAACCTTGCGCGGCACGGGCACTGGCGTAATGAGGCGCAGATAGACCCCACGCCCCGGAACGATGTCGCGTTCCAACCCTTTCTGGGTACCGAGCGCCGTTAATCGGGCGCCGTGGCGCTGCCTGAGCGCCTCACCCACTGCGAGTGCTGGTTCAATATGGCCTGCGGTGCCGCCACCTGCAATGACGACGGAAATGGGGGTGGAATTCATGCCCTACACGCTACCAGTGCGCCTGCTGCTTAACGGCGCTCGCCGCGCCCGTCTCGCCGATCGGCGCCACGCTGGCGGTACTCACCCCGCGGCGCCGTAGAACCGGTGTTATTCTCCCCAGCCCGCGGCTGTCGGCTCGTCACTGGGCGGCCAAAGCGTTCTTCTCGTTCCGCGTTGCGACGAGCCAATTGTCCGACTACGCCGGATTGCCCTTTCCCGCGTTTTGCTGGAGTTAGTGAAGCGTGTCGTCCCGTCTTACGCTTTGGCGCGTCACCAGCAAGCTGGGGCTCGGGGATGAAGAATAGGCGGTCGAATAGCGGGCGCCCAAAGTTCTGCATCGCCGAAATCTGTAATGGCTCGTGCCGCGCCACATTGCACAACACTCCCATCGAGCCAATAGTGATAAGAGCAGCGGTACCACCTGCAGAAATCATCGGCAGCTGAATACCAGTCACAGGCAACAAACCAATGACGTAGCCGATGTTGATAAACGCCTGGATAACCACACCCACCGTCAAAGTGGCAGCCAACAAGGATTGGAACTGGTCCTGAGCGTTTTTCGCAGTGCGCAATCCGATGTATCCCAATGCCGCAAACAGGAAAATAACGAGGACGCCGCCCCACAGGCCGAGTTCCTCCCCGATGATAGCGAAGACAAAGTCATTCTTAGCTTCGGGAAGGTAGAACCACTTGGCGCGCGACTGCCCGAGACCTACGCCCCAAAAGCCTCCGTCGGCAAGTGATAGAAAGCCCTGGTATGCCTGGAAACCTGTGCCCTGCGTATCCTCAATGTTTCCGCGAATTGCATCAAAGTAGGTATGGAATCGGTGCGAACGGAAGCCACCCGATAGGAACACAGCGAGCAAGCCCAACGTACCGAGGACCAAGACCACCGCGGGGACCCGCCAGTCAACGCCAGCGAAAATCAAAGTAAAGACCACGACCATGGCGAAAGATACCGCCATGCCAAGGTCACTCTGGGCCACGATGAGGAAGAACATCAGCCCCGAGATGATGGAATACATCATGAAGGGATCGGTCGGATGTAGCGAGCGGTGGGACTTACCGGCCAACGCAGTTGCGCCGTACATAGCCACCGTCACTCGGGCAAACTCCGAAGGCTGGAAGCCAACACTACCGATGGAAATCCACGACTGGGAACCCACGGTTTCGCGTCCGGTACCGATTCCCGGAATAAGCACCGCAATGAGCAGGAGTATTGACAGCAGCAGCAGCCACGGGACTAGTTTACGCAGCGTATAAGGCGAGATACGCAACGCCAGCCAGAACAGCACCAAGCCACCGAAGACAAGCAGGCACTGGCGGATGGCCTCTGACCAAACATTGGAAGTCTCCGTAAAGGATGTCGCCATGGATGCAGAAAAAGCCATCAGCACGCCGATGCCGATCAACGAGAAGATGATGATGCGCAGCAGCTGATAGTCCAAGCCCGGCTGAGCACGGTAGTGCTGGCGGATTTCTTGCACGCGCTGGCCGAGCGTCTTCGACGCCGGTGTTTGCGGCCGAGTGGCAGTCATGGATTCTCCTGGGGTGCGTGCGTGATTAACGTGCGATGCGTCGGGCAGCCGCGGCAAAGCAGTCACCGCGTTGGCTCATTCCCGTGTACATATCCAACGATGCCCCAGCAGGTGCCAAAAGCACAGTATCGCCGCTCTCGGCGTGTTGCACTGCCGCAGCCACAGCTTCATCCATGGCGGCAACGGGGTCGGTGGATTCGATAAGGATGGTAAGCACGCCTGGGGCATGCGCGACGATGGCGTCGGCGAGCAGCTGCTTGTCGACGCCCATTATCACCGCCACCTTGATATGCGCGGCGTGTGTTTCGAGCAGCTCTGAGGTGTCAGCACCTTTAAGCTGACCGCCGGCGATCCACACCACGGAATCAAGCCCACGCATCGCGGCCTCGGCAGCGTGCGGATTGGTGGCCTTGGAATTATCGATATAGTCGACGCCTGCGTGAGAGTGCACGACCTCGCCGCGGTGGCCGGCCACGGTGTAGCTCTCGAGCCCCTCGGTAATCGAGTGGGGTACTGCGCCTGCCAGTGCGGCGGCAGCTGCGGCGGCACCGGCGTCCAGCACTCCAGCCATTCCGGCAGGCTCAATGGTGGTGACGTCCTCGATGAGGGTAACCGAGTGGCCGGCAACGTTGTTAAGAACGAGTTTTCCTTCGACAACGCCCGCTTCCCCATCGGCAGGGTCGGTGTGGGTGAAGGCGTGCACATCGGCGGAAATCAATCCGGCATTGCGCGCCTTGTCCGCGTATTCGCGCACGTGCGCATCGTCGCGGCCGATGACTGCGTGTGTACCCTTGAGGACCTTGGCCTTCGCCTCGGCATAGGCGGCGAAGGAGCCGTGCCAGTCGAGGTGATCATCTGCCAGGTTGAGCAGTACGCCGACCTCTGGGGTCAGCTGGGAGGACCAGTGCAGTTGGAAGGAAGAAAGTTCAGCAACCAGTACGTCAACGCGTGAGCTTGCCGCCAGCGCATCGAAGGGCGAGGTTCCGATATTGCCCACGGCCTGGGAGCGCTTGCCCGAGCGCTTTTCATCGGCCGCCATGACGGCAGCCAGCATGCCCGTGGTAGTGGTCTTGCCGTTGGTGCCGGTCACAGCGAGCCAGGTACGCGTGGGGCCAAAGACCTCTGCCTTATCCAAGCGATAAGCTAGCTCGACATCGCCGATCACCTCAACGCCCGCTGCAGCGGCGGCCACCAACAGTGGTGAGCTCGGCGCCCAGCCTGGTGAGGTAACCACGAGGGAGAACTCCGCGGGATCAACAGCGGCGGTATCAACGGTCGCGACGCCTAGGTCGGCAGCGAGTGTGGCACGTGAGTCGGCGTTGCCATCGGCCACAACCAGGTCTGCTCCCAGCCCCCGCAAGACGGTGGCGCAGCCGCGGCCGGACACTCCGGCGCCGGCCACCAAGATACGGCCTCGCAAGGACTCGGGAAGTCCTCCAGCTAGGTTCTCTGGCACTTTAGTCATGACTAGCCCACCAGCCCGATGCCGGAATCAGCGAGCCACTCGCCGTAGAAGATTGCCACACCAGTCATGGCGGCCATCGCCGCAATGAGCCAGAAGCGAATGACAACCGCGGTCTCGGCCCAGCCGCCGTTTTCGAAGTGGTGGTGGATTGGAGCCATGCGGAAGAAACGCTTGCCGGTGGAACGGAAGACCACGATCTGGATGACCACAGAAACGGTCTCGATGACGAAGAGCGCGCCAATGATGATCATGAGCAGCTCGGTGCGGCTGGTCACGGAGATGCCCGCAACCAGACCACCCAGGGCCAGGGAACCGGTATCGCCCATGAAGATCTTGGCCGGTGCAGCGTTCCACCACAGGAAGCCCAGGCAACCACCCAGGCCGGCGGCAGTCAGAACCGCCAAGTCCAGCGGATCACGGACCTGGTAGCAGCCAGCGGTGAAGTCAGCCGCGCAAGAGTTGCGGAACTGCCAGAAGGTCATGATGGTGTACGCCCCCATCACGATTGCGGTGGTACCCGCTGCCAGACCATCCAGTCCGTCGGTCAGGTTGACCGCGTTAGACCATGCCGCGATGAGGATGTACATGAAGATGAGGAACACGATGGTGCCGACAATGGTCGGGCCAACGGCAATGTCGAAAGTCTCGATGTCACGAATGAAGGAAAGCTTCGTGGAGCCAGGCGTCAGGCCCTTCTCATCGGGGTTCTGTAGAACCAGCAGGCCGAAGGCCAGAGCGAGCGCCAGCTGGCCCACCAGCTTGGCCGTCTTGTTCAGGCCCAGGTTGCGCTCTTTGAAGAGCTTGATGAAGTCATCAGCAAAACCCAAGCCACCAAGCCCCAGGGTCAAGCCGAGGACCAAGATGCCCGAGTAGGTGAAGCCACCATGGCCGGTGATTTGCCCGTAGATGCCGACCGTCAGGTAAGCCACGGTGATACCAGCGAGGATCGCAAGGCCGCCCATGGTTGGCGTGCCGCGCTTACGAAGGTGCGACTTGGGGCCGTCCTCGCGGATTTCTTGGCCCTTTCCTGCCTCCGAGAAATAACGGATCAGGAGTGGGGTGATAAAAATCGCTACGAGGAAGCTGACCACACCAGCGATGATGATCTGAGTCACGTGCTTGGGTTCCTTCTATTTCGTGAACTAGCTCTGGTTGAGCTTTTCTGCAACGAGCCACAGGCGTTGGGCATTCGAAGCTTTGACAAGGACGACATCTTTAACGTCCCTTTGCGGCCAATCGTCCACGCCCACAGGCGGGGTACGGAGGAGACTATCAACAATCTTTGCGGCCTCATCAACATCGGCACTGACACTAGTATTTATACCCTTTGCCTGTGCAGCTTCAGCCATCGCCCGCGTATTGGGACTGCTGCCTACAGCAACCAGATGGTCTACGTGGTACTTCGCGAGCTCTGCGCCCAGCTGACGGTGTGCGTCGAGGGCGTCGTCGCCCAGCTCACCCATCTCGCCGAGCACGGCAATAGAACGTGCGTCGGGACGCGCAGTGGCCGTGTATGCCAGCGCTGCGATGGCCGCACGCATGGAATCCGGGTTTGCGTTATAGGAATCATCAATCAGGGTGACTCCGTCGCGGCGGTTGCGCACGTCCATGCGGTGCTCCGACGCAATGCGGTGTCCAGACAACGCGTTTGCCACGAGTTCAGCGCTTAGCCCCAGCTCGATGGCGGCGGCCGCGGCGGCCAGCGCATTCGACACCTGATGCGCACCGAAGACCTGTAGTTTCACCGGAAGTGGCGCATGGCCTGGGGTATGCATGAGGAAGGAAGCACGGGCGACGTCGTCAAGCTTCACGTCCGTGGCATAGTACTGCGCTGGCGGAGTGTAGCCTTGCTTGGCGACGGCCGAGTAATAGACCACCTTTGCATTCGTGCGGGGCGCCATGCCAGCGACGAAAGAATCGTTTGCATTGAGCACGGCGACGCCGCCCTCAGCTGCAGATGGGAGCGCCTCGACGAGCTCGCCCTTCGCGAGCGCGATATTCTCCCGCGAACCGAACTCGCCTAGGTGTGCGGTACCAACGTTGAGGACTACGGCCACCTTGGGCGCGGTGATGCCGGTCAAATGCCGGATGTGGCCGATGCCACGAGCAGACATCTCGGCCACGAGGTACTCGGTGTGTTCGTCACAGCGCAGTGCGGTATAAGGCAGACCGACCTCATTGTTGAAGGAGCCTGGTGGTGCCACCGTCTCCCCAGCGGCGCGGAAGATCGTGGCGATGAGGTCCTTGGTGGAGGTTTTACCAGCGGAACCGGTCACGCCCACGATGTTGAGGCCGTCTTCAGCTGCTAGGCGCTGGGTGACGGCGCGGGCCAGTGCGGACAGCGCCTGGATGACTGCGGCAGCGGTGCCATCCTCGTCATTGGCATAGATGTCGGCGTTTGCACCGTCGCCTTCCACCTTGCCGGTGGGTTCAACAACGATGGCCGGAACGCCCACTGGACGCGCTGCGAGAACGGCCACCGCACCGGATTCAACGGCCTTCTCGGCAAAGTCGTGGCCGTCGACGCGGGCGCCTGGCAGCGCGAGGAAGAGGCCACCTGGGGTGACCTTGCGGGAGTCAAACTCTACGAATCCAGTAACTGTAGCTGCAGGATCTGGGACGCAGTCAAGGCGGCCGCCGGTAATGTCGGCGATTTCTTGGAGGGTCAATGCAATCATGCTTGTTCCTTACTCACAGTGTCACCGTACTCCGCATGCCTAACCGGCGCGCCACCGCCGAGTTTGGTGTCAAGAGCGCGGGCAACTTCTTCCCTGTCATCAAAGTGCAGGGTTTCATCACCCACGATTTGCCCGACCTCATGGCCCTTGCCAACGACGATGATAGCGTCGCCGGGCTGTGCCCACTCCACTACTGCGTCGATGGCCGCGGCACGGGAGCCGATCTCGCGAATGTCTGCGGTCTGGGAAGCCTTCTGCGCGCCCGCCATGACAGCGGCACGGATGGCTGCAGGGTCCTCGCTACGCGGGTTGTCGTCCGTAACCACGACGAGGTCTGCGCGTTCTGCTGCAGCTGCGCCCATGAGCGGACGCTTTGAGGAGTCGCGGTCGCCGCCGGCGCCGACGACGACGCCGAGGCGTCCGCCGGTCTCAGACAGCTGGCCGCGCAGGGTATCAAGGACCGCTGCAATGGCTGCTGGCTTGTGGGCGTAGTCAACAACTGCCACGAAATCTTGGCCACGGCTGATGCTCTCCATCCGCCCCGGTACGGCCACGCGCTCGACACCGTTTAGGAAGGTTTCGGTGTCCACGCCTACCGCAGCTGCCATGCCTGCTGCCAGCGCAGCGTTGGCGATGTTGAACTTGCCTGGCATCGGCAGCTCAAAGGAATAGGTCTCCCCACTGAAGCTCAATTCAACGTGCTGTGCGCCAGTGGGCTCGATGCCTAACTGACGGGCGCTAATCACCTGGTTGGTGTTCTCGGCTGTTTCCTCGCCTGTGGTTGAAACGAGCGTCAGTGGCTTGCCGGCGACTTGCTGCGCCATGCGCTTGCCCCAGTCATCATCAACGCAGATTACGGCAGCGGACGCTGCTTGCGGGCCGTCGAAAAGCGCTGCCTTGGCTGCGAAGTAATCCTCCATCGTTGGGTGGAAGTCGAGGTGGTCCTGGCTCAAGTTGGTGAAACCACCAACATCGAACTGGGTACCTCGCACGCGCCCAAGCTCAAGTGCGTGGGAGGAGACCTCCATGACCACGTGCGTGACTCCTTCGTGGCGCATGCGCGCAAAGAGCTCCTGCAGGGTCGGAGCCTCGGGAGTGGTGAGCTTAGTCGGCACGGGTTCACGGTTGATGCGGGTTCCGGTTGTGCCGATAAGACCCACCTTGTGGCCTGCGTGGAGAAGACCCGCCTCGAGGAGGTAGCTCGTGGTGGTCTTGCCAGATGTTCCTGTCACGCCCAGTACGGTCAAGTGCTCAGTGGGGTGCTCGTAAATTTCAGCGGCGATGAGACCCAACACTGCACGAATGTCTTCCACGACAATGATGGGGCGACGCTCACCAGCTTCTTGCAGGTGTTGTAGACCCGCCTCATCGGTGAGGATGGCCGCTGCCTCAGTGTCACCGGCAAATTGGGCACCGTGTACTCGCGTACCTGGAAGGGCCGCGAAGAGCCCGCCGGCGGCAATCGCCTTCGAGTCGAGACTGCACGTCGAAACAGTGACGGATTCATCGCCGATGACGCGGCCGCCGCCAATGGTGGCGAGGGTCTGGAGGTCTACGCTCATTGCATTTCTCCCTAAAGCTTTCTAGTGAACTTTTCTTGAGGTTTTAATAGTTGAGGGGCTTACTGAGCTCGCAAGGTTAATTCTGGGCCAGGCGGGGAGGTAGGGATGTTATCGCGATTGAGCAGCCAGCTTGCGATGTCTGTGAAGACAGGCGCCGCGGACTGACCACCGGAACCATTGTCGTTAACTCCGGACTGCGGCTCGTCGAGCATGATTGCCACAACAAAGCGTGGGTCGTCGGCAGGCGCGATACCCGCGAAGGTGATCCAGTAGGCGGAGTTCGAGTAGGCTCCCGTCTTCTCGTCAACCTTCTGTGCGGTACCGGTCTTGCCGGAAAGTTGGTATCCCTCGATCTTGTTGCCGCCGGCGGTGCCGTTCTGGACGCCATTCGGGTCGGATTGGAATACAGCGCGGAACATATCCACAGTGGTCTTCGCGGTTTCCTTGCTTACTACCTGCGTCTTCTTGGGAGCGTCGAGCTCCTCCTTCTCGCCGTTGGAATTGGTGATGGAGGAAATGATGCGTGGCTCGATGCGCTCACCACCGTTCGCCAAAGCCTGGTAGACGCTGGCCATCTGCAGCGTGGTCCACGACTGGCCCTGGCCGATCGGCAGGTTGGCGAAGGTACCGCCGGACCACTGCTCTACGTCGGGGACCAAACCTGCAGACTCGTTTGGCAGCTCAATACCAGTGGTCTGACCAAGGCCGAAGGCCTTGAGATACTTAGCGTAGCGCTCCTGCCCCAACTGCTGGGCGATCATCAGAGTGCCCACGTTTGAGGACTTACCGAAGATACCGGTGGTGGTGTAAGGCTCGACGCCGTGATCCCAGGCATCATTAACAGTTACGCCAGCCATATCGATGGATCCTGGAACCTGGTGAACCTGGTCTGGGGTGGTAACGCCCTCCTGCAGCGCTGCGGCCGCGGTGATGATTTTGGCCACTGAGCCAGGCTCATACGGGTGCGAAACGCTGTGGTTGTCGAAGGTTTTGTCTTCCTTGAGCTGCTTTTCGATGTCCTTGTTCGGATCGATGGTTCCCGTGTTGGCCATGGCCAAGACTTCGCCCGTAGCAACGTCGAGGACCACCGCTTGTGCATTCTTGGCCTTGGAGTTGGCGCGTGCCTTCTCCAGCTTCTGCTGTACATAGGTCTGCAAATCAAGGTCCAGGGTCAAGGTGACGTTCTTGCCGTCGGTTGCTGAGACCTCATCGCGCAACGTGCCGGGAATTGCCTGCCCATTGGTGGAAACATCCTCGGTGGAGCTGCCATCGATACCGGTCAGGGTGGAGTCGCCGGAAGCCTCGAAGCCGAACTGACCTTGTCCGTCCATGGAGACCTTGCCGATGACGTTCTCCGCGATGGAGCCATTCGGGTACTGCCGAATCTGCTGCTCATCAGCTGCGAGTCCGTGGTACTCAGAAGCGATTTTCACTGCTACATCCGGGTCCACGTTACGAACTAGAACCTCGTACTGGGTATCCGCGTGCAGTTTATCCAGAATCTGTTTCTCGTCCACGTCGCCGGTGTCCAATCCAGCATCCTTGATTTTGGAAGGGATGCCCTTCGCCATGTCCTTGAGTCGCTCTTCGAGCTTATCGTCAAGAAACTTCTTACGCGCGGCGTCGTCAAGCCCGTCAAAGGAAGCTTCTCCGGTAGCTTCCAACTCCTCCTGCTCACGAAGTTCGTCGCGCAGGCGCGTTGGCGAAACGGTGAGTGAACGCGACTTCATTGTGTAGGCAAGTCGCTGCCCATTGCGATCGACAATCTCACCGCGGCGAGCCGAGTCGATATACACGCGGGATCGCTGAGCCACAGCTTTAGCGGCAAAGTCGGGACCCCAGACAAGTTGTACCCAAGCCAAGCGCCCGACCAATGCCACGAACACCACCATAAGGACAGCAACAACGGTTTTGACTCGCTGCCGCAAGATAGCCTTCTGCGGCAAAGCCATGGCAGCCTTGGCACGCCCGGTACGGCCACCGCCCTGGGCCTGTGGATCACGTGTTGCAGGCGTTACTCGCTCACTCGGGCGCGACGCCGCACCTGCACGCGGCATAGCGGATCCAGTGGCGGCACCCCGATGGCTACGACCACCGGAACGCCCTCTTTGGCGGCCATAACGACCGCGATCGGCAGCATTATCCCTGCCATCGCGCCCATGCTCCCCTCGGGAACCGCGTCGACGGTCACCTGAATTGGGTGGAGTCACAAAGTCACCTTTTCCTTATGCCGCGTCGAATATAAAAGCCACTTAAATGCGGTTGCGGGCTCGGCGTGACCGATGGTCTTGAAGCTCGCCCGCAAAGCAGGCAGTCTTGCTTGAAGATTCTGCCTTATAAAAGCCAAGTGCTCGCACAGGCACGCGCGAGCACATCTGAAGAAGCAGGATTTTTAGCTAGTTAGCGTATGGCGCTTGGGCTGGGATGTTCGGCAGATCCTGCGGTGCTGCCGGAGCAGATTCCTGCCCGGCCGGAGCCTGGCCATTGTTATTGCGCGCCTCACGTTGACGACCCTGCGGCACCTCGTTGAGACTATCTGAGATGTCCTTCGTTGCGTTCGGATCACTCGATGCCTGGCCCGGACGGACTGGCTCGCCGTTGACGTCAACAATGGACTCAGTGCTCAACTCAGCCGGACGCTTCTCGTTGACAGCCCCGTCTGGGCCGACCTCTACGATTCCTGGCTGGGTAGGTACACCCATCTTGGCATCATTGGCACGCCGCGCAACGTCAGAAGCCGAGCGCACATTTTCGAGGTCACGATTCAGCGTCTCAAGCTGGTTATTCAGCTCAGACTCGCGAACTGTCAAGTCCTTGACCACAAAGGTCTGGGCAGTCGAGATACCAGAAAGCCACATCGACACCACGACGCCGAAAATCAGCAATCCGATGGCCATGAAGGACATACGAGTAAAAAGCGAGCTCTTTTTATTTAGCGACTGCTGTGGAAGACGACGGCCACGGAAAGAAACAACCTGCTTCGAACCCAAGCGGTTTCCGCGGCGCGCCGGCACCTGCGTACGGTGCGGCATTTGGCGCGGAGTGCGCTGGGGAACGGCGCGGCGGCCTGGCTCTAGAAGAGTCGTGGCAGCTCCGGTATCGGCACCGGTTGTAAAGTCGCGGCTCGCCCCCATGGTGCGGGTCCTCTCTTGTGTGGTGTTGCGGGAAGTGTGTGGTGCGGTAGTGCGTTCGTAGAGGCTCATGCACTACCTCCCGGTGGGTGCAGGTGAGGCTCGCCCTCGAGTCTCTCTATGGCCCGCACCCTCACGGATGCGGCGCGGGAGTTTTCTTCAATTTCCTCGGCGCTCGCCTTTTCAGCGCCACGGGTGACCGTTTTAAACTTTGGAGCCGTGCCTGGAAGATCCATCGGAAGCCCGGCTGGCGTCTTAGACGCAGCCAGCTCGGCGAAAGCCTGCTTAACGATGCGGTCCTCGAGAGACTGGTAGCTCATGAACACCGCGCGTCCGCCGACGTGTAGTGCATCTGTAATAACGGGGATCACCCGCTCGATTGCCTCAAGCTCGCGGTTAACCTCGACGCGCAATGCCTGGAAGGTGCGCTTTGCCGGATGCCCACCGGTGCGGCGAGTTGCCGCGGGGATGGTGGCGTAGAGCAGTTCGACAAGACGTTCGGAGTTGCTGAACGGCTCTTTCTCACGCTCCTTGAGGACCGCCGAGGCAATTTTGCCTGCGAAACGCTCATCCCCGTAGGTCTTGAGAATTCGTGCAAGGTCGCCATGGCTGTACGTGTTCAACACGTCTGCAGCGGTAATGCCATGCGAGGGGTCCATGCGCATGTCCAACGGTGCATCCGTCTTATACGCAAAGCCGCGCTCAACTTGGTCGAGCTGCATGGAAGAAACACCCAAGTCGAACAGGGCGCCAGCAATGCCGTGCTCGCAAGCAATGTCAAAGATTGCACCCTCTCCCCTGGCAATTTCGCCGCCGACCTCGTCGAAGCGTGCGTTGACGCCCACAAAGCGATCCTCGAATGGCTCCAAGCGCTCGGTGGCTGCGGCCAGCGATGCGCCATCACGGTCAACGCCTACCACGTGCAGGTTAGGGAAAGTCCGCAGGAAAAAATCGGCGTGGCCACCGGCACCTAAGGTGCCGTCAACGACAACCGCGTTGCTCCCGGCCGCTTCAATTGCGGGCGCGAGCAGTTGAGCCATGCGCTCGCGCATGACTGGAACATGGCCGTGGTTTTCGGCTATGTCGTAGTTAATGTTGTTGGCTACGTTGTCAGTGTTCTTGTCTTGAGCCGTCATTACTGCTCGTCACCCCCTTTTTTCTCAATTGGTCCCACAGAGCAAAAAAAGTGCGTATAGGGCCCTGTCCGAGGCAGGTTTCTGATATCGGGGAAGTACACCAGAGCATCCACCTCGGGCAGAGTCCGTACACGCACTCATCGCTGCCCTTGCTCTTTAGAGCAACCCAGCGAGTACGTCATCGGCGTCTGCTGCCGAATAAGCATCTTCAGTTTGCGCCTGGTACTCAGCCCACGCGGCTGCGTCCCAGATTTCGAGGAAGTCCACTGAACCGACCACCACGCATTCCTTTGAGAGGTTTGCGTATTCGCGGTGTGCGGCTGAAAGAGTGATTCGTCCGTGTCCATCCGGCCTTTGCTCATCCGCACTTGCTGCCAAGTTACGAATAAACGCACGCGCGTCTGGGTTGGTGCGAGACACTGCTGCCGCTTTCCGTGCACGCGCCGCGAATTCCTCACGCGGATAAACCGCTAGAGAGTGATCCTGACCTTTGGTGACCATAAGGCCGCCAGCCAAATCTTCGCGAAACTTAGCGGGAAGCGTAAGCCGCCCTTTGTCATCGAGTTTGGGAGTGTAGGTACCCAGAAACATCCCGGGCCCACCTTCCTGTCACTCGAAACTCCGGATTCCTCTGGCATGAAACCTTGCGCCAAACCCTCGGGATTTACTCGAAATTCCGACGCTCACTTTCACACTGCGCCCCACTCTACCCCACTTTCCCCCACTTCTGTCACCTCAAGCCGCGTGTTCAAAGAATTTCAAGTCGATCGATCGAGGTAGACACCTGTTTTAACGGTGGGAAGAAATCCCCGCTACCCCCTTGACGCCACCCCACAACCACCCCTTTGGCCCCACATGTAACACCTACATATTGCGCACCATAAGTCTCAATAGCCCCTTATATTGTGAATTCTCCACCCGCACACCGCGCACCATCCGACGCCATTTACCCATTTCGCAAAATAACAGACCTGGAAAACCAGACGTCAAGGTCAGTTTTGCTCACACTCCAAACTCCGACAACAGCGACCACAAGGTCTGGGATTCCAGGGTTGCACTTCTAGAAAGCGCCGCCACAACTTCAACCCAAACGTCCCCCCGGTGGGGCAAAGTGGGGAATGTGGGAGAAAGTGGGGAATATGGGGCAAAGTGGGGAATATGGGGCAAAGTGGGGATTAGAAAGTGGGAACCTTGAAGTGGGAATCTCACAAAGGGCTGAACGCAAAAAGCCCGCATCCCCTCTTCCACTTGGGAAGTTAGGAATGCGGGCTCAACCCACAAATTCGGCTTGTTTCAGCGCTGGCGCTTATCGCTCTTCGAAACGACGGCGGAAGTTCTCCTCCAGACGGCCGCCTACTCCGCCCTGACCACCAGCCGACTTCTGCTTAGCGCGAGCATCCGAGTAAGACGGCACCTTCTCCTTGCGCCCACGCAGCATCCACACGCCAGAGGCAAACATAACAAGGAATCCGACGATAGAAATGCTGACGAACCAGAGGTTCTGCTGCGCGAGGGCTACGCCGCCCACCAAGAGCAAGAGACCCACGACGATGAGCGCAATGCCTCGAAGGGTAATCGCACCACCGTTGCCACCGAAGCCGGAATCCTCAGCAACAGAGGAACCAAACTTAGGATCATCCTGCAATAAGGACCGTTCAATTTCACGGAGAGCTTGCTGCTCGTGCTCGGAAAGCGACACTGTTCCTCCAACTGATTTCAATGGGTCTAGGGCTAAGTTCCACAACGCAGTGCACAAATGCTGGCCGCACACGCTTTGGGATACACCATATTTTGTGAACTACTAATTATCTAACGCCCAGAGTAACCAGTTAGTTCCCGCAAATACAGTCTACCCCCACATAACTGGGGTACAACACGCCGAACATGTCCCAGTTCCCGCTTTACGCAGCAAGGGAGCCGAAGCCCATTTCCTCTTCCACATAGGAAAGGAATTCCGCCGCCAAGGCCATCACTTCAAGGACAACCTCGTCCGAAGGAGCGTCCTCCAAGCCAGAGACCACCCGGGAGCGAAGACGAGAGTAAGCACCAAAGCGCTCAGCCCATTCCTTTTCCTCTCCCCCAACGAGTGCGAGCTGCGCCCAAGCACTCGACGGAAGGCGACGCCGCTTTGCCACCGCAGAGTCCGCAATACGAGCACCGGCCGTACGGAGGCCCGCCTGATAAGCAAACTCCAGCGCCTGATCCCAACGGCCCGCAGCAGCCATGACACGAGCTTGCGCTAGCAAGTCGCTTGCTTGCTCCATAAAACGGTCACGCTTGAATGCGCCCACTGCCGCGCGCGACCCCCTGAACTGGGCCGTAGCTGAAATTACCTGTGCCATGATGCTCCTCCTTCGCTGGTATTGACTAACAATCTAAAGAGCCTTCCGGACATCTACCTTCATTTTAGATCGCTTGTTCGAATAGTGCAATAGTTTTTCCACTTCAGAGCGTTTTTAACTTTCGAAAATCTACACACGATGTTCATTTTTAAAAACAGAAAAGCTGCGCAATTACGTTGTCGAACAACCCCTAAGTCTGCTGTTATTAGAAGTGTGAGTTTTCAAATTCGGCGCCTGAGCCCCCAAGAATTCGCCATGCTGGCCCCACAGTTGGTGGACATCTACATCGAAGCCATGGGATATAACCCCACCATTCGGGCTAACCGGATTAACGCGTGGAAGGCTGATGTCATGCGTCCCGGATTCACTGCGGTTATCGCCGAAAATGAATTCGGCATCGCGGGCTTGGCCTACGGTTTTGTCGGTACGCCGGACACCTGGTGGGACCGCCAGCTGCGCCGCGGTTTCACCGAGGCCGGCGGCCCCACGCCCGAGCAACTGGACATCTTGCACAACTATTTCGAGCTCGCCGAGATTCATGTCACCCCTAACTTGCAGGGCCATGGCTTAGGCCTCTGCCTCATCGAGGAACTCGCGTGGAACGCGCCAGCCTCCTATCTCTTGTTATCCACGCCCGAGGTCCCCAACGAGGCAAACGCCGCTTTTGGCCTTTACCGCAAAGTGGGATTCTTCGATGTCCTACGCAACCTCGAATACCCCGCAGACGAACGCGCCTTTGCGATTCTCGCGGCACGGTTGCCCCTGTCTGCCACCTAATTAGAAACGTCTGCCCTAACAGGTAACGTGTGAGGGGTGAAAGACAACAGCATTCCCACCATCGAGCAGTTCCCCGACCTCGCCCGCGAAAAGCTCAGCGAGTTCCTCGCACAGCGTCGCCCCGAGGTTGCAGAAATTGGTGAACCCGTTGTCAACGCAACGAACTTCCTAGAGTCCTTCGTTCTCGATGGCGGCAAGCGCATTCGCCCCACCTACGCGTGGGCTGGCTTCCTCGGCGCGCACGGCCTAGAGAGCGGCGAGGAAGCCCAGGCTATGGCCACCGCCGCCTCATCGCTGGAGTTCATCCAGGCGTGCGCGCTTATCCACGATGACATCATCGATTCCTCTGATACCCGGCGCGGAAATCCCACTGTGCATCGCGCCGTCGCAGCACAACACAGGGCCAAGGGCTACCACGGCGATGCCGACTTCTTCGGTCAATCAGTAGCCATCCTGGTTGGCGATCTTGCACTCGCATGGGCCGAAGACATGCTGCAGGGCTCCGGCCTCAGCGGCGCCGCGCTGCATCGCGCTCGCGGCCCATGGTCAGGTATGCGCACCGAGGTCATCGGCGGCCAGATTCTAGACATTTCGCTGGAGGCCGCGGGTTCCGAAGACCTAGCGCTAGCCAACTCGGTCAACCGTTACAAGACGGCCGCGTACACCATCGAGCGACCGCTTCACCTTGGTGCCGCAGTCGCAGGCGCCGAGCCTGCGCTTATCGACGCTTTCCGTGGCTACGGCCGCGACATCGGAATCGCCTTCCAGCTGCGCGATGACCAGCTCGGCGTCTTCGGCGACCCCGCGATCACTGGAAAGCCTGCTGGCGACGATCTGCGCGAAGGCAAGCGCACCGTCCTCCTTTCCTTGGCGCTCCAGCACGCCGACGCGAAGGACCCAGCCGCTGCCAAGACGCTGCGTAGTCTCATCGGCAACACCGAGGATCCCGCTGACATTGCCCGTATGGCGCAAATCATCGAGGACTCCGGCGCCCCAGCGCTGCTTGAAGAGCAAATCACCGCTCTCACCGAGTCAGGGCTGCGCCACCTCCGCGAGGCGCAGGTTGATGCCGACGTCACTCAGACCCTCGAGGCACTGGCCACCAAGGCCACGGCTCGTCGAATGTAGGCAGCATGTCAGTTACATCTCCTGCCTCCCCTGCTCCTCAGACCGCAGGCCCAAAGCACAAGGTGTATAGCCTGCAGCTGCCCAATGCACTACCGGTGGGCATCGTTGCCTCCATCATCTTGATGATTGTCTCCTTCTCCGGCGGCGCTACGCGCAACCGAGGCGGTTTTCTGGAGGCCCTCAACATCGGGTTCTTGGCCTACGGGCACGGCCGCAACGTGGGCATGGTTCTCTACTGGTTCGGCCTCTTTGGCCTCGTCGCTGCATGGATCCTGGCCGGCCGCCAGGTGGTCGCGCCGCAGCTGAAGAATCCTACTCCTGACGGAGGCCTGCGCGAGATCCGTCGCATGCTCGCCGCATGGATCGCTCCACTGCTCTTTGCTGCACCTCTTGCCTCCCGCGACGTCTACTCCTATCTCATGCAAGGCGCCATGGTGCGCGATGGTTTCGATCCCTATACCGAGGGCGCAGCCGTCAACCCGGGACCATTTCTGCTTGAGGTTTCCCATGACTGGCGCAACACCACCACCCCTTATGGCCCGTTGCACTTGTGGACCGCCGAAGGCGTCACGCGCCTAGTGGGCGATAACGTCGCCGCAGGAATCATCGTCTACAAGGCAATCTCCGTCCTCGGCTTTGCCGTCATCGTCTTCGCAATTACCCGCCTGGCCCGCGCCTTAGGCGGCGACCCCGCTTTGGCACTGTGGTTGGGTGTGGCCAATCCGGTAGTTGTCCTTCACCTCATCGGTGGCATGCACAACGAGTCCGTCATGGTGGCCCTCGTGTCCCTGGGCCTGCTTGCCGCGGTACACAAGCGCTTCCACATCGGCCTCATCCTCATCGGCGTGGCCGTGGCGCTCAAGGCAACGGCCATCTTTGCAGCACCCTTCGTAGTGTGGATGATGGTGCTTCACCACGCACCGCGGGAACGCGGCGTCGCCAAACAGGTGCTCGCATTCGTCATCTCTGGAATCGTGGCGTTGGTTGAGGTAGCTCTATCCGTCGCCGTCATTACATGGGTCTCGGGCAGTTCCTGGGGATGGCTCTCCCAAATCAGCGGCAACTCCAAGGTGGTCAATCCCCTCGCCGGCCCTACCTTCGCAGCCGACGTCCTCATCCCGCTTATCCAGGTCTTTAGCCCAGAGACCACATACAACGGTGTACTGGGTATGCTGCGCAGCATCTCGATGGTCTTCATGCTCATCGGTTTGGTCTTAATGTGGTGGCTGGGCCGCGGTTCCATCAACCGCGCCATCGCAGGTACCGCTGGCGCCTACCAGGTCGCGTTCGTGTTCAACTCTGTAACTCTGCCGTGGTACTACGCCTCGGTGTTGACCCTCATGGGCACATTCCGCCCGCCGCTGCTGCTCATCAAGATCACCACGGGCGTCTCGCTATTTATTGGCGTAGCTTTCTCCGGCGACGGAAACCACCAGCTCTACAACTGGTGGTGGGATATCGGCATGGTCGTCGCCGCATGGGCGCTTACGCAGTGGATCTTTGCTGGGCTGCCGGAAAACCTCGGCAGCGGTTTACGGGAGCGGGATCGCGCCGCCAAGCCACGCCCTGTGCTTGACGACGCCCCCGCATCTTCCCCCGAAGCTTCCTAAAAGGCCGAAGCCTGCGCGCGGCGGATGACCTCGCGCGCAAGGTGACCGTGCAGTGCGTCGATGGGTCGGCCCGGAAGGGAATCGTCCTTGGTGAACAGGTGCACGAAGATTTCGTCGTCGTTGAAGCCGCCGTCGGTCAAGACCGTGATGACGCCAGAAACGTACTTGGAAATAACGCCCTTCTCGTTGAAGAAGGAAGCAGGAACGTAGCGGGTGCCTTCGCCGTCGCGCCACGCGATGAACTTGCGTGCGTTGAGCAGGTCGAAGACGCGGGTGATCTGAAGATCAAGCTTGTCCGCCACTTCCTGCAATGTCAGCAACTTCTCATCAGCCAGCAGGGCTGCGATTTGTTGCGTCTTGTCAGCAGGAGAATTGTTCTGCGCGTTGTTTGTCTCTACGTTGTTTGTCCGTGCACTGTTTGTATCTGCATTACTCACAGACACAACCTTAGCTGGATACCACATCTGCTTCCCTATCAGCCATACTGGAATGCATGACAAGGCTGGAAATAGGCGACGTACTCGAAGACCGCTATCGAGTTGATCGGCCAATCGCGCAAGGTGGTATGTCCACCGTGTATCGCTGCGTTGACTTGCGCCTAGGCAGAGCTGTGGCCGCCAAGGTCATGGACGAGCGCTACCAGGACGACCCTGCCTTTGTGAAGCGCTTCGAGCGGGAGGCCCGCGCCATGGCGCAGCTACAGCACCCCAATCTCGTTGCCGTGCATGACTTCTCTTCCGAAGGCGTGCCCATCTACCTCATCATGGAACTCATCACGGGCGGCACGTTGCGCGAGCTGCTCGCCGAGCGCGGACCCATGCCTGCGCATGCGGCTGCCGCCGTGATGCACCCGATGCTCATGGGCCTGGACGAGGTGCACCGCACTGGCCTGGTACACCGCGACATTAAACCGGACAACGTGCTCATTACCTCGCATAACCGGGTGAAGCTCGGTGACTTTGGTCTGGTGCGCTCCGCGGCGGCCGAGCAGGCGTCGAACCAGATCGTCGGTACGGTGTCCTACCTCTCCCCTGAGCAAGTCACGGGCGAGCCGATCACGCCTGAATCCGACGTCTATTCTGCGGGCGTGGTTCTCTTCGAGCTGCTCACCGGCACCGTGCCATTTAGTGGCGCGACCCCGATGGAACACGCGACAGCGCGCCTGCACGCCGATGTTCCGGCGCCGTCGTCACGCATTGCCGGGGTGCCGAAGCTTTTCGACGCTCTCGTGGCCACCGCAACCGCTCGCCAAGCCAGCGAGCGCTTCGCCGACGCCGGG
Source organism: Corynebacterium sp. HMSC06C06 (assembly GCF_001807295.1). Lineage (NCBI taxonomy): Bacteria > Bacillati > Actinomycetota > Actinomycetes > Mycobacteriales > Corynebacteriaceae > Corynebacterium > Corynebacterium sp. HMSC06C06. The sequence continues at coordinate 18,966 of NZ_KV788497.1, read as the reverse complement.
GAGTTCCTCGACGCTCTTGACGACGTCACACGGGACCTAGATCTGCCGGAGTTCACCGTTCCAGTTCCGCGCAACGCAGCGGCCGCCCGCACAGCTGAACAGCCCACCGACTTCTCGGGAACCGGCGCCACGCACGTCTTTGACGCGACGACCACTATCGATACTCCCTCTGCAACCCCCGCAGAGCAGCACACCGCCCCTGCCCCAGAGGCAGCGACCGAATACATTCCGCAGACCCCTCCTGCGGATATCCCCCACCGCGCACCGCTGAGTTTTGAAACTCGCGCGGATTTGCCGGCTCCGCCCTTCGCCGCGCCACCAGGTCCACCTGTGGCCCCGCGCGGCGCGGAGTATCCAGCACCTAACTATCACGCACAAGCACCGCTAGAGCCCCAGCCTCAGGGCGCGCTGTCGCACATCGCTGAAGACGAGCCAGCCGAGCGCCCATTAAGCAACCGCAACGTGTTCACGCTGCTGCTGTTCTTGGCGTTCGTTGGGCTAGCAACCGTTGCCGTCGCCTTGGGCGGGTGGTGGTTCGGCTCCGGCCAATACGGTTCTATGCCGACGTTCTTCGCCTAGTTACGCAGCATCTCTGCGATGAGGAAGGACAGCTCCAGCGACTGCTGGGTGTTCAAGCGCGGGTCCACTGCGGACTCGTAGCGGCCCGGCAGGTCCACGTCAGTGATGTCCTCTGCGCCGCCCAGGCACTCGGTGACGTCCTCACCCGTGAATTCGAGGTGCACGCCACCTGGGTGGGTGCCCAGCTCGCGGTGTACCTCGAAGAAGCCCTGCACCTCGTCCACGATCTTGTCGAAGTGGCGGGTCTTGTAGCCATTCGATGCGGTGAAGGTATTGCCGTGCATTGGGTCGCACTGCCAAACAACCTTGTGGCCGGAGTCCTCCACTGCCTTGACTACTGCCGGAAGCACGGTGCGCACCTTGTCGTGGCCCATGCGGGTGATCATGGTCAAGCGGCCCGGCTCACGGTTCGGGTCGAGCTTCTCTGCGTACTCAACGGCCTGCTCCGGGGTAACGCCCGGGCCGAGCTTGATGCCCACTGGGTTGCCGATGATCGAGGCGAAGTTGACGTGGAAGTCTTCCAAGCCACGGGTGCGCTCACCGATCCACAGCTGGTGTGCGGACAAGTCATAAAGCTTGGTTTCGCCGTTAGAATCGACGCCGAGACGCAGCATGGAACGCTCGTAGTCCTTGAGCAATGCCTCGTGGGAGCAGTAAATCTCCGCCGAGCGCAGCGTCTCATCGGAAACCCCACAAGCATTCATGAAAGCAAGGCCATTCTCGATCTCATTGGCAAGCGCCTGGTAGCGCGCACCCGCCGAGGAGTTGGCCACGAACTCGCGGTTCCACTCGTGGAGGCGGTACAGGTCAGCGGTGCCGGAAGAGGTCAGCGCACGCACGAGGTTCATCGCTGCGGACGCATTCGCGTATGCACGCACCATGCGGGCTGGGTCGTGACGACGAGCTTCCTCGGTGGGTTCCACACCGTTGACGATGTCGCCACGGTAGTTGAGCAGACCGTTGCCATCGACGTCGGAAGAACGCGGCTTAGCGTACTGGCCGGCAATACGGCCGAGCTTGACCACAGGGGTGGAGGCACCGTAGGTGAGCACCACGGCCATCTGCAGGAGGGTCTTCACGTTGCCGCGGATGTGCGGCTCAGTGTTGGACTCGAAGGTCTCAGCGCAGTCGCCGCCCTGCAAGAGGAATGCTTTACCCAGGGCGACGTCGGCAAGCTTGCGCTTGAGTTCTTCAATCTCTGGGGCCACAACGATCGGTGGAACAGATTCCAGGATCTTGCGAACGTTGTCTGCCTGGGACTGATCCCAGCTGGGCTGCTGCTTCGCATCACGCGCGATGACGTCCTGGAATCGCTCCTCGATGCCTGCTGGCAATGGTGGGAGGTCCGGAAGTGCTTCTTTAGGGATATCTACTGTCCAACTCACATGGCTATTTAACCATTATTAACCTGTCGCGCGTTAGTTAGATGCTAGATAGTGACTTGGTTGGCCCTTCCTAGGGGTAGTACATCCATGCAGGCGCGGAATTTTGCGAGATTGTGACGGGCGTCGACAAGCGCATCGTGATTGCCCTGCGGAACCGGCGGCAGCTTGGGGCAGCCGGCAAATTCCCAGTACTGCTTGAGTTCGCGCGTAAAACGCGGCATCCGCTTAGGAAGACCGGTCATATCACCCCAGAGCTGGGCCAAGACTACGTGGTCATAGGCACCAACCCAGGCCCACAGTTCCACCGGCGTGGCGTGGGCGGCGAAGAACTCGAGCAGCTCCTCGCGGATGCGCTCGCGCGACTTCCATACGGGGTTACTCGGGGAAGGCAACTTGTCTAGGACGTTTTCGCGCACCCAAGCGTTGGCATGGGCAGGGTTGAAGTCCGTGGACACCGCATAATACTCGCTACCATTCTCCCCAACGATGCCGATGGAGACCAGCTCAATGGTCTCTCCATCTTCGATAAATTCGGTGTCATAGAAGTAGCGCACGGGGTCTTATCTTAGTTGCCTTGCCTAGATCTGAATGCGATGGGGTCTCGTGGGCCCTGCGCCCATGCTTGACGACGCCTCATTTTCTGGGTGGTCGCGCCGCGGGGCTGTTTCCACCAGATGCGTAATCGACGGAGGCTTAAGAAGCCATCCAACAATTGGTACTTTGCCCAGCGCCCACAGTGCCAAGGCAGCCCAAGCTGCGAAGACAAAGCAGGCGATGAGCCAGAACCGCGTGTTGTCCAGGAGGGTTTGGCCGTCGAGAGAGACAGTGTGCGGGAACCAAGCCATGAAGAAACCGTAGCCGATTGTCAAGCCGATAGGGTGCCCCAGATAGATGGGCAGCGTATGCGAGCCCACGAAGCGCAAGGCGGTAGAGACTTTGGGCAAATGAGAAACCCAAATGGCCATGACAATGCCAAAAGGAACCTCGAGTGTCTGCTCAACAAAGCGGACCATGATGTGGACCTCGTTCGAAGTCAGATATTCCGCACCAGGAAGCGGCCACGGGATAAAGACCTCCTGCGGGTACTCGTCCCAGGCGCGGCGGAACAGGAAACCACCAGCATAAGATGCAATGACTCCCGCGTAGACGAAGAATGTTGTGCGAGTAAAACGGCCTTGGAAAGGGGCCTCTGCCTCTGCTGCGAAACGGGTAATCCAGTCGCGGAAGAAGGCAGCGCCCACGAACACTGGGAGGAACATCATCGCTTTAGCAATGACCGTGTAGTGCGCCTGCCACGCCATAAAGAGCAGGGGTGCAAAACTCAGCAGCAGCGCCAGCCACCCGGGCAGCTTGCGCACGCACCACAAGAAAATATTGAAGAATATCAACGCGTGGATAAACCACGCCATGGTGTGGCCCACCACCATGTTGAAGAGCATCTCGTTGCGGTCAAACAACGGGCTTTCGAAAACCCAATGCAATTCCACACGCTTTACTTGCAGCTCCACCGCCATCCACACGACGTAGGGCACGAGGAAATACCACAGGCGTCGGGCAAAGAGCTGTGGGAAAGTAAAGCTAAAGACCTTGCTAGAAAAATAGCCGCTGACGAGGAAGAACAACGGCAGGCGTAGGGGATCAAGCCACACATTGAAAGCGGCCAGCCGAGTCTCACTGGATTCGGGAACGGTGAGGGTGACATGCAAAAGGACAACGCCTAGGATTGAAATGCCCTTGGCGATGTCCGGCCACGCTAATCGAGGCTGCGAGGGGCTCAATGGCTAGCGCGCCTCCCCAGTTGGTTCGGCCCCAGCGGGGTATCCGTGGCCTGCCTGCAGCGATGCCTTTACGTCCGATGCATATAGGTCCACGTAGGAGCTCTCAGCCAACTCAGCGAGCTCATGCATCACGAAGTCGGTGAAAGCACGAATGGTCTCGTGCTCTTCTGGGTTAAGGCCGCGTTCGGCCGCCCACGCATGCGGATCGATGGGCTTGGCTACTCGCATCCCTACCTTGATGGGTCGCGGGACCCAACTACCAATGGGGTTCGCTTTGCGGGTATCGATCATGGCGATTGGGATGACGGGCTTGCCGGTGGCCATGGCGATTCGCGCCATGCCAGTGCGGCCTTTATAGATGCGCTCATCTGGAGAGCGGGTACCTTCTGGATAGATACCAAAGAGGTCTCCCCTGTCGAGGATCTTCTTGGCAGCTTTAAGCATGGCATCGCCTGCAGCGTCACTGTCGCGTTCTACCGGAACTTGTCCAACGGAACTAAAGAACCAAGCCTGTGCACGGCCAACCACGCCTGGTGTGGTGAAGTATTCGCTCTTGGCCAAGAACGTGATTTGGCGCGGGCACATGAGAGGGAAGAAGAAAGAATCCATCACTGCTTGATGGTTCGAAACAAGGATGGCTGGGCCTTCGGCTGGAATATTATCCATTCCTTCGGTCCATGGGCGGTTCCATACTCGCAGAGCAGGGCCGAAAAAAATGTTCTTAAAGGCCCAGTACCACTTGTTTCGCATCGTGAAGTCCCTGTCGTCTAATTAACCTACGGTGAGCCCATGACGGGCAAGGTCAGCAACGCCAATCATACCCGCGGCTGAACCCAATTCCGCAGTGGCCACGCGGGCCAGTGGGCGATGTCCAGCGCCCACGATCTGTCGTGCCATGTTCTCGTGTGCGCGCTCTAGGTAGAGATCCGCGTCATTGGCGACGCCGCCGCCCACAACGATGAGTTCAGGGTCCAAGACATCTGCCACGATGGACAAGCCTTGTCCGAGCCACGTGCCAAAGTTCTCCATAACGGCCAACCCCAGCGGGTCACCCTCGCGGGCCGCTTGCGTAATCTGTACGCCTGTGGCATTGGCCGGAAGCTCTGTTTCGTACTGTGGGCGCAGTTCCTCGCAGGTGTCTGGCAGTGCGGTGCCCGATGCATAACGCTCCAAGCAGCCGCGCTTGCCGCACGAACATTCACGTCCGCCAGGAACCACGGTGAGGTGGCCGAACTCTGGGGCGGTGCCGAAGGCTCCACGGTAGATCTTGTCCTCTGTCATGAGCGTGGCACCGATTCCGGTGCCGACTGCGAAGAACACCCAGTCCTTTGCGCCGCGGCCCGCGCCAAAGCGCCACTCGCCCCAGGCTGCCGAGTTTGCGTCGTGTTCGAGACGCACCGGCAGGCCAATCCTTTTGCTCAAGATCTCACGAACGGGCGCATCGCGCCATGGCAAGTGCGGGGCAAAACGCACGGTTTCGCACTCTGGGTCAAGGAATCCCGCGAGAGCCAGCCCCACGGCGGAGATCTCGTGGGTCGCACTGAGTTCCTCGACTGCACGGGCAATGTCATCTTCAAGCTGCGTGGCGACTTTGGCCGTCGGCACGCTCACGGAGTCCACGATCTCGCCATCGGCGTCGATAGCCGCCGCACGAAGGTTGGTGCCGCCAATGTCGAAACCGATGGTGAGACCGGAGTCGACGGCAGGATGGGCGTGTTCAAGCATGCACAAAAGGATATACCCCATGTGGGCTAATGTTCACATTCTGCGCGCCAGTGAAGAATCGATCAAGCGAATACCCCGCAGCCGTTGTATCGCTTTTGCTACTCTTCATCGAGAATTCGGCGAAGACGCTCCCCCATGATCTCCCACGTCCATTCCTGTTCAACATGCATGCGTCCGGCGCGGCCCATGCGATGAGCAAGGGAGGCGTCGCCAAGCAAAGTGCACAATGCCTCGACTATTTCAGGAACGCTTGAACCATGTACCACGATTCCGCTCTCTGGCGTCACAGTCTCCGGGGCGCCGCCGGAATCACCTGCTACCACCGGGATTCCGGAGGCTTGGGCCTCCAGATAGACAATTCCCAAGCCTTCAACATCAAGCCCTCCGCCGCGGGTGCGTGCAGGCATCGCGAAAACGTCCGCCGCATGCAATGCCTGCTGGAGTTCTTCGGAGTCCTTCGCTTCCCGGATAACTACGTCGGGGGCATAGATGTCAGCCAGTTCACTGAGAGCAGTGCGGTAACGCCCACGGCCAATAATGAGCAATTGGGCATCGGGGAAACGCTGCCGTACCTGCGGAAGCGCACGCAGCAACTGGTCCTGCCCTTTGCGGGGAACAAGGCGGGAAATGCAGGTAATAACTGGTCCTTCAGAAAGGCCAAAATGAGCTCGCGCAGCTTGTTTTGCCGCCGCATCCGCCGGAGAGAAATCCTCGAGGCTCACAGCGGAAGGAAGATGAACCCACCGCGGACCAGGCCCGAAGGGCGCGGTCAAGCGACGCAATGTGTAGTCAGAGATATACGTGATGACATCAGCGTGCCGACCGATTTCGCGCAAGGCTTGGCGCGCGAGAGGCAGCATTGACCACCCCACCTCATGACCGTGCGTCGTCGCGACAACCTTGTGCGCGCCGGCCTCTTTGGCCGCTTTGCCCATCAGCGCCAAGGGGGCTGCTGCGCCAAACCACACATTGACGACGCCGTGCTCCCTGATGAGGCGCTGCATCTCCCGCGCAGTTGCGGGAGTCGGAAGCATGACTTTGTGTGGCCACCGCACCACAGTATAGGGCTGGGCAGAGTCGAAAAGCGCGGCGGCTTCCGCGTCCTGGGTGGAGGCAAACACCACGATTTCAGAAGGATCGATCGTGTCAACGAAGTCCCGTAGATAAGACTGAATCCCGCCGATTGTGGGCGGGAAATCATTAGTAACCAGTAGAGTGCGCGCCATGCGCCCTACTCTAGTAGCGCACTGCGCCTTGAACAGGCATAGAGTCCAACGGAACCACCTGGACTGGAACGCCGTAGGTCGAAGCGTGGACGACCTGGCCATCACCGACGTACATACCGACGTGGGTTACACCTGGGTAGTAACCGATAATGTCACCTGGTTGGAGCTGATCAAGCGGCACCTTCGTGCCGCCGGCGAGCTGCGCCTGGGAGGTACGCGGAATGGACTTGCCCATCTGCTGATAACTCCACACCATCAATCCGGAACAGTCGAATGTATCCGGACCTGTTGCTCCCCAACCATAGGGCGCACCGATACGGGTGAGAGCCGCGGCCACTGCCTCTGAGCCGGAGCCATCTGCTAACGCTGCGAGGTCAACGTTCTGAGCACCGAAGCGTCCAACGAAGGCAGCACGTTGCTCCTCGTTCAGGCTATCGACCTGTGCCTCGATGTCCTTCTTCTGTTTCTCGAGCTCTTGCTGTTCTTTCACTAGGCCGTCACGCTTGACCTTGAGATCGGCAGCTTTATCTTGGGCGGCCTTGACTGCGGCAGCGGCCTCTTCCTGCAGAGCGCGCGCTTCCTGCGCGGCTGCTGACTTTTCTAGAAGATGACGTTGTGCGGTGCGGGATAGTGCGCCCAAGTATCCCATGCGCTCTACAGCCGAGGCTGTGTCTGCCGCATTGAGAGCTGCGGACACAGCACTACGGGAATCTCCGCGATAACGAGACTGTGCGATGCCGTTGATGCGGCCCTGCTGATCCGCAACGGCATTTGACGCATCTTCCGCTGCAGCCTTGGCTTCATCGGCATGCTGCTGGAGGGCTACGACTTCCTTTTCAGCTTCGCTGAGCTGATCTTCGAGCGTTTTCACCTCTTCGCTTTTTGCGGAAACGCGCTGCGCTACTTCCGCAACGCGATCAATGAGCTGCTGCAACTGTTCTGGTTGAGCGCTCTCCACTTCCTGAGCAAAAGCTACAGGCACAGTGACAGCGCCACAGGCAGCAGAAAAAGCAAGAGCTGCAGCGCAAGCCGCGGTTGCTGTGCGGCGAGCCCGCAAAGTTGAAGAAAGCACGTTGAAGTTCCCAAGGCTTAGAAAATATTAGAAGACTGCTTGATGATAGCGCATGGAGCTGCCGATTTCTATACCGGCACGAGTCTCAATAAAACCATAAAAAGACCCTTCTATTCCATCGAGAGATGGACGAGAAGAGTCTTTAGGCCGAAACAGGCGGACGCTTAGAAGCGAACTGCGGAGTGAATCGGCATGTAGTGCAGGGAACGCTCCTGAACCGGGGTACCGGAGTTCAAAGCGTCGATGATGGTGCCGTTGCCGGTGTAGATACCAACGTGGGATGCACCAGAGTAGTAGACGATGATATCGCCTGGCTGCAGGGCATCAAGGGAGACCTGCTGGCCGCCAGCTGCCTGAGCCTGGGAGGTGCGAGGAATCTCAACGCCTGCCTGACGGTAAGCCCAAGAGGTCAGACCTGAGCAGTCGAATGCGCTAGGGCCTGCCGCACCGTAAACGTATGGGGAGCCCATTGCAGAGCGCGCTGCTGCAAGTGCCTTCTGCCCTACAGACTGAACCGGTGCTGCGGCTGGAGCCGGAACAGGAGCCTGTACGGACGCGGCGTAGTTTACGTTTGCCTGCTGCAGGGAAGGAACATACTGCTGAATGTTCGGCACCTGGTTGATGTTCGGGACGTTTTCCAGTCCTGCAACCTCAAAGCGGAAGTCGGTGTTAGGGATAACAACCTCTGCACCCTGTGCGACTGCCGGGACAGCAACGGCTGCGGATGCTGCTGCAACTGCGGTGGTTGCGATACGGCGGGTGTTGATTGCGCCCTGACGACGGTGCTTAGCCACGAAATAAACTCCAAATCTTCCTGCGCGCCTACTTCGATTGCACACACTCAGTTCAGCAAAGGATGTTTTGCTGGAACTAAAGTGTGCCGCCTCCGAGCGAATCGGATAATCAAAGCTCTGACCCTGGTCGGGCCTAGCGTTCGTTGATGTTCCGTTCCTGTAGGAACATCTCCACTCGGCCCCGGTTCAGGAGGGGCCAGATGCGGCGCTTAAATCTTCAGTTCGTATTGAGCACCTCGTGTCGGTAACTCAATGTCTCAAGTAGGTTACGAAATCATCACGTCCCGTGTCGAATTTTCCGTCAAAAAAGGGCGCTGTTACCGTCCTGTTATCTTCTGTTGATAATTCCGAAATGTTTGCAATAAACGCTCGGGGAACGCTCCCCGTTATCACTTTGAGACAATCTCTCACCTGCGACAATGCCACACTTCGCCACACCCTAAGATTGCGCACATATCATCAAAGATTGAAGCTTCAAATCGTTGAAAAAATGTATTTTGTGAGCTTCGCCACGCAGTGATTAAACGAACTCACACAAGGCGCTAGAACAACAACTTTCACTCTAAACTCGCCCCGAAAACGGCCAAGATCAGCATCCTAAATAGCAGACTTAAATGAGAATCCACGAGCCGTAATCAACGTCAGGTCGGTGTCAGAGAACGCCACACCGCTCGGTTTGACAGTTAGCAACGCCGCTATAGCCGCCTTCGGACGCTGTACCCCGCGCTAACCAAGACACAGTCCCGGAATCACGTGACAAGCCCTTGGAGCCGATTCTAAAAGTCGACTCGTGTCAATATCCGCCACAAGGGCAATCTGCGGCGGGCGCACTCCCCTGCTTACTCCGAGTCTTCCTTTAGCTCCTTATATGTAAGCAAACAGCGTAGAGCAGCAAAAGCAAAGCACGCCCACACGGTAGCAACCTCGTAAGAACTTAAAACCCTTCCTATATATAGGACCAAATCTGCACACGGGATTGAGTAGCCGTGCCAGCCATGTACAGAGGCATAACTAGGCAAGAACTGCCGGCGCTTTTCAAAGGCTTCTCTTATTTATCCTCGAAGGGAATTTCCCGACAATTCCTGATTCCCACCACCTGATCGATCCCACAACTTGTCTAGAAGGCTCCTCACTCCAGCAGACAGCGCTTAGGGCGCGCCTAAAGCCATCGTGGCGCCAGAATGCTCCAACGGAGGTAACAGATATTGCACCCCGGTGCCAGCTCCCCTTAACGCCCGCCCCTACACGCCTTGATAGCCGACCAGGGAACCAATGTAGGAAACAACCGCTAGGTCTTCCAACAGGATCGCGAAACCCCCATCTCTACTTCCTATAAAGGAGGAGACGGGGGTTGTGAGCGAGTTTCGGGCGCTAACCCTTAAAGGAGTGCTTAGATGCGGCCGTTCTCTTCGTCTTCGCGGCGGTTAGCCTCGTTAAGACGACGGTACATCTCTGCCTCTTCGGCATGGTTCTCTTCGTGAATCTCGTGTACGCGGTGCATGAGAGCGGCGTCGTCCGGAGCAAAGATGCCCTGGGTCTCGGCGTCAGCGAAACCAAGCTGGTTGAGCTGCTTCGGGACCTGTGCGCCAGCGTACTCCAGCGGAACCGGGTGGCCGTGCTCGTCGACCGGGCCAAGCGGCTGGTGGACCTCGATGAAGGCACCATTCGGCAGCTGCTTGATAACACCGGTCTCGATGCCGTGCTCCAGGACCTCGCGGTCGGAACGCTGCAGACCGACGCAGATGCGGTAGGTCATGAAGTAAGCGATTGGAGGCAGGACGATGAGGCCGATACGACCGACCCAGGTCATTGCGTTCAGCGAGATCTGGAAGAAGTGTGCGACGTGGTCGTTACCACCGGACAGGGTCACCAGCAGGAAGAAGGTGATTGCCATTGCGCCGATAGCGGAGCGAACCGGAACGTCGCGCGGACGCTGCAGCAGGTTGTGGTGAGCGTCGTCGCCAGTGAACTTCTTCTCAAGGAATGGGTAAGCGAACAGCAGGACGACCATCGCACCACAGAGCAGTGCAACCCAGAATGCGGAAGGAATGGTGTAGTTGCCGAGGTACAGCTCCCATGCCGGCATGACACGAGCAACACCGTCAGTCCACAGCATGTAGATATCCGGCTGGGAACCGGCGGAGACCTGAGACGGGTTGTACGGGCCAAGCAGCCAGATGGCGTTGATGGTCAGCAGACCAGACATCAGAGCCAGAACGCCAGCAACCATCATGCCCATGCCGATTGCCTTCGTAGCGAAGACCGGCATAATGCGGACACCAACGACGTTGTTCTCAGCGCGGCCCGGTCCAGGGAACTGGGTGTGCTTCTGGAACCAAACCATGATCAGGTGAGCGGCAACCAGGCCCAGGATGATGCCCGGGATAACCAGAACGTGCAGGATGTAGAAACGGTCCAGCATGAGGTCGGACGGGAAGTCGCCGCCGAAGATTGCCCAGTGCAGCCAGGTGCCGATGATAGGCAGGCCCAGGATAATAGCGGACATGATTCGCAGACCAACGCCGGAGAGCAGATCGTCCGGGAGAGAGTAGCCGAGGAAGCCCTCGACCATGCCCAAGAGAATCAGTGCACAACCGATGATCCAGTTGGCCTCACGCGGGCGACGGAACGCACCGGTGAAGAAGATGCGGAGCATGTGAGCAACCATGGACATCATGAACATGAGTGCTGCCCAGTGGTGCATCTGGCGGACAAACAGACCACCGCGAACCTCGAAGGAGAGGTCAAGCGCCGTTGCATATGCGCGAGACATCTCGACGCCGTTCAGCGGGGTGTACGCACCGTCGTAGATGACCTTCGTGATGGAAGGATCGAAGAACAGTGCCAGGTAGATACCGGTCAACAGCAGGATGATGAAGCTGTATAGAGCCATCTCACCGAGCATGAAGGACCAGTGGGTCGGAAAGACCTTGTTCAGCTGGGTTCGCAGAACTCCGGCGGCGGAGTAGCGCGAATCCATGTTGTTGCCCATCTTGGCAAGTTTGTTACTCATTATGACTTACGCTCCCAGAATGCAGGTCCGACAGGCTCAATGAAGTTACCCTTGGCAACGAGGTAGCCCTCTTCGTCCACGCCGATCGGCAGCTGTGGCAGTGCACGAGCAGCAGGTCCGAAGACCGGCTTACCGTAGTGCAAAGCGTCGAACTGCGACTGGTGGCACGGGCAGAGAATGCGGTTGGTCTGAGCCTCGTACAGAGAGGTCGGGCAACCAATGTGGGTACAGATCTTGGAGTAGGCGTAGTAATCGCCGTAGTGGAAGTCTTCCTGACCAGCACGCTCAATAGCCTTCTGCGCATCGGAGTGACGCAGGCGGATGAGCATCACGGCGTTACGGTTGCCGTGGATGGAGTGCATGTGGTTCTCGTAGACGTCCTTATCCTCAGACCACAGGTCACCATCGTTGACGTCTTCCGCAGCGAGCGGGAAAACAGTCTCCATGCCGCCGGCAGCGAGGTCCTCAGGACGTACGCGAACGAGGCGAGCAAGGCCACGAGTGGTGTAGTGAGTACCGGACTCGCCCTCGTGCTTTTCAGCAATAGTGGAGGTATCACGTGCCAGGTAGAGCTTGACGCCCTTCTCGTGCATCGTCCAACCGGAGGTCCACAGGGTACCGTCACCTGCGTAGTTCAGGTCGTGGCGCTTCTTCCACGGGTTGTTAACCGCGCCGCCAAGCGGAGCAATAACAGTCAAACCGAACAGAACGCCGGCACCGCCAAGCAGACCCTTGATGGTGCTGCGGCGACCCAGAGTGGAGGTCTTCCACGAGTCGTTGAGCAGTGCAGTAAGGGTACGGCGGTCAACTTCCTCGGAAGGACCGTCGTGACGACGCTGCACGGAAATCTCTTCCGGCAGAATCTTCTTGACGTACTGCACGATTGCGAAGCCCAAGGCCATGATGGCCAGGCCAGAGGTAGCACCCAGCAATGGGGTGTACAGGGTGTGGCCCCAGAGGCCGTCTTCACCCAGCATCTTGTACTGCCACGGCCAGAACAGGTATACGCCCAAGAAAGCAAGGCCTGCGATGACCGAAATCAGCAACCAGATGGTTACGTTGGTGGCGGCACGCTTTTCAGCTAGGTCGCCTTCAACCGGGAAGCGCTCCTTACGGAATGCAACGGTTACGTCGTCGAGCTCGGTGCCGAGGGCAGCCAGCTCGTCATTGCTCATCTTGTCGAGCTCAGCGTCGGTGTAGTTCTTCTTTACATTGCTCATGAGCGCGATCCAATCCACATAGCGGCAACGCACAGAGCGCTGATGCCGATGATCCACATTGCAAGACCCTCAGCAACTGGTCCGAGACCACCGAGGTCCCAACCAGCCGGAGACGGGGTTTCCTTTGCAGACTTGAGGTAGGCGATGATGTCCTTCTTCTCGTCTGCAGTCAGCTGTCGGTCGGAGAACTTAGGCATGTTCTGCGGACCGGTCAGCATTGCCTGGTAGATCTCCTGCTCGTTGGCCGGAGCCAGCGGCGGAGCGTACTTACCGGAGGACAGCGCGCCGCCCTGGCCGGTGAAGTTGTGGCAGGATGCACAGTTCATGCGGAACAGCTCGGAGCCCTTAGCTACGTCCTCGGCCTGAATCTGGCCGTTGTAGTTAGCGCCACGGAGAGATTCCTGCGCGACGGTGCCGTCTTCGTTGTAGACGATGTCTGCGCCGCCGCCGTTCGCAGCGACGTATGCAGCCAGTGCCAGAGTCTGCTGCTCGGTATAGCGCGGGGTCTTGCGCTCTGCTTGTGCGTCGTTAGACATCATCGGCATACGACCAGAATGAACCTGGAAGTACACGGATCCGGCGCCGACACCTACGAGGGAAGGACCGCGGCCCTCAATACCCTGAAGGTTTGCACCGTGGCAAGTAATACAAGCGACATCGTAGATGTCCTTACCCTCTTGGATGAGAGCCTGGTCATCTTTTTGAGCCGTGGCGATCTGCGCATCCGGGGTCAAGGCAGAAGCCAGGACACCAGCGCCAGTCAGGCCGATGCTCAGTGCGAAGGCGCCGGCAAGAGTGCGCTTCGCCTTGCGGCGACGGCGGGTCTTCTTAGCCGCGGCAGTGGTCTCTTCCACTGCGGCGGTCTGCTGGATGTTATCCATCATTTTCCTTTAGATAACTCGTACACGGAAATGGATGGCTGTAGGCCGAGAGCCTGCTCCCGGGCTCCTACGGCCTACTGGACTAGGTAGATGACTACGAACACGCCGATCCAGACAACGTCGACGAAGTGCCAGTAGTAAGACACTGCCATCGCTGCGGTTGCCTGTGCAGGCGTGAACTTGGACTTAGCGATACGCGCCAAAATGATCGCGAACGAAATAAGACCCGCGGTCACGTGTGCAGCGTGGAAGCCGGTCAGAATGTAGAAGACCGAACCAAAAACGCTGGACTGGATAGTCACACCGTGAATGATCAACTCTGTCCACTCAAATGCCATGATGCCCAAGAAGACAACACCCAACAGCAAAGTCACTGAGTACCAGAGTCGGAGCTTGTATACGTCACCCCTTTCTGCTGCGAAAACGCCGAACTGAGAGGTCACGGAAGACGTAATCAGCACTGCCGTAATGAGAAAGCCCATCGGCACGTTGATATGAGCGGTATGCTCCGCCCAGTCGCCTTCCTGGCCGTTCGCGCGGGATGTGAACCACATCGCGAACAGTCCGGCAAAGAACATCAATTCCTGAGACAGGAACACGATGGTGCCCACGCTGACCATGTTGGGTCGGTTCAGCGCGGCAACACGTGGTGCTGCCATACCTTGGTTTGAAACTACGCTCGTCACGCTTAACAGTATGGCCGGTCAGAACCCTGAAGTCACTTCTATTCCCCCCGATTTTCTTAACCGCCTCCTACTTCGTTTGCAGCCCACTGCCAGAATGTTCCCAATTTGGAAAAAAATACGGTTTAGCGGGAACTTTTGAGCGCGCTTTACGACGCCTCATCCCTGCAGGTAAACAAGCTTTTAAACAGCCCGCACCTAACTAGGCCAAATTTGCGTTTCGAAAGTTGAGACCTTCATCCATCCTTTGCAACCAGTTTGAGGAGGAAGTTCAATGACATAAATCACAAAGGACTTCAGGTCAAAATCGCAGGTTTCCAACTTTCGGTTGACCCCCGTAAAAAGTGGCCCTCACGTGCTATTACTTCCTCAAAAGCGCTACGTATGCTCATTAGTTTCATGGCTCGCTCTCCCCCAATGGCGAGCAACTTCGAGATTTTCTTGGAACCTTCGGGAACTTTTTTGGCGTCTAGCCGACGCAAGATCGCCAAAGTCCCCCACCGCTTATGCGATGGGGGACGCGAGAAGTTTCAGGCGGGCGTCGTGAAGCTTGTTCCGACACTCACGAAAAGCCTAGTGCTTTTCCTTCGGCAGACCGTACTGCAGGGACAGGCCAGTAACGGAAGCCACCAGGCAGGCAGCGCCAAGCACAATCAACCAGAAGTACAGGAAGATGATGCCAAGGCCCAGCAGGGCGATGGAGCCGGTCATAGCCAGCGGCCAGATGGAACCCGGGGAGAAGAAGCCGAGGATGCCAGCGCCGTCCTCAGTCTCTGCCTCTTCCCAGTCCTCAGGAGCGACGTCGACGCGGGAATCGGTGAAGTTGATGTACACGCCGAGCATGACGCACAGCAGGAACGCCAGGGTAAGGCCGACGATACCTGCCCACTCGGGGCCGTAGAGGTAGCCATCATCCTTAACGAAGTTAACGCCCAGAACGTAGACCACCAGGGAAACGAAGAGGTAGGTCGCAATCGAGTAGAAGACCTTAGATGTTGCACGCATTGTGAATTCAGTCCTTTTCTACTTATGCCTTCGGGGTGCCAACGAAGTTGTCACCGTCGCGGGTATCGCGCTGAGAGTTGAACGGAGAGGTGGTCACTGCATAAGGTTCCTGGCCGATGTGCTCAAGAGCCTCAGCGTTGGTTGCCTCCGGGTTCTGCTCACGGAAGGTGAGGTACTTATTGAAGTCTTCGCGGCTAACGACGCGAATCTCGAAGTTCATCATGGCGTGGTAGGTACCGCACATCTCAGCACAACGGCCAACAAATGCGCCTTCCTCGGTGATTTCTTCAATCTGGAAACGACGCTCCTGAGCGTTTGCCTCAGGGTGTGCGTAGACGTCTCGCTTGAAGAGGAATTCCGGAACCCAGAAAGCGTGGGAGACGTCACCGGAAGCGAGACGGAACTCAATCGGAGTCCCAGAAGGAAGAACCAGAACCGGAACTTCCTCGGTGGTACCGACGGTTTCAATCTTGTTGAAGTTCAGGTAGGAGATGTCACCCATGGACTTGCCGTGAATTGGGTTCGGGTTCTTTACGCCCTCAGGGTCGATAGCAGACTCTTCCGCCAGCTTCTTACGCTCGACGTCTTCGCCGTTGTAGTTCTGGCCATCAACCTTGTTCTCGGCGTAACCAAACTTCCAGTTCCACTGGTAAGCGGTGACATCGACGGTAACCTCTGGGTTCTTATCCAGGGCAGTAACCTTCTGCTGCGCCTGAACAGTGAAGAAGAACAGGCCCATGATGATGAGGATCGGAACGATGGTCAGCACCATCTCCAGCGGCACGTTGTACTGCAGCTGCTTTGGGAACTCACCCTTTCCGTCCTTTTCAGCCTTCTTCGCGTTCCAGTTGAAGATGGCAATGAGGAACAAGCCCCACATGATAAAACCGATAATCCATGCTGCAACCCAGACCCAAATCCAGAAGTTGTACATAGACTCTGCCTCAGGGGTAATACCCTTTGGCCAACCAAAGCCCAAGAGGTTCTCAACGGCGGTTGGAGCTTTCACGTCACAACCGGCCAATGCAAAGCCACCAAGAGCGATTGCGCCAGCTAGGCCCGCCTTGCGAGCAAAGTTGCGCTGTTTACGCTGTCCCACGTGTGTTCTGCCTTTCTGTCCACACAAACTTCTCGAATACTCACAGAGCATTCCTATCCAATCAGGATAGTGGATGGAGCCTGCGTTTCTTACCTTTTCGGAGTCCACAAACTCTTGCTTTTAAGCTCTGTAAGCAAAGAACGCTGTGGATGTTACCGGCCCACCTGCATAAGGGCCCAACCAAGGCCCCTATAGACCCCCTTCATCTATGACTCAATTCACAAAGCGCCGGCGTCTGCATCATCCGAAAGTTCGCACCCTAAAGGGTAAGCTCACGCCACCTCTGCCCTATCAGCTTTATGAAGCCTGAGATGAAGCTGCCAACTCGGCGCGCGTTCCTGCTTTTGCCCCTTCGCGCCGTAAAGTGGTCAGAAGAAAAATACCCTTCATTAATAAGGAGCAACCACACTATGTGCGGACTTTGCGGACTATTGACCGCTAACCACAATGCGGCCGAGTACGTAGACGCCCTTGAGCAGTCCCTTCAGTGCATGCGCCACCGTGGCCCAGATGCCGCCGGCACCTGGCATGACGAAGATGCGGCCTTCGGTTTCAACCGTCTTTCCATCATCGACCTTGAGCACTCCCACCAGCCACTTCGCTGGGGACCAGAAGATAACCCAGAGCGCTACGCCCTCACCTTTAACGGCGAAATTTACAACTACATCGAGCTGCGTGAAGAACTTAGCGCTGCCGGCCTGAAGCTCAACACCGAGGGCGATGGTGAGCCGATCGTCGTGGGCTACCACCACTGGGGTGAAGACGTGGTCAACCACCTGCGTGGCATGTTCGGCTTCGTCATTTGGGATACCGAAACCAAGACGATGTTCGCAGCCCGCGACCAGTTCGGCATCAAGCCGCTCTATTACGCAACCACGGATGCAGGCACCATCTTCGCTTCCGAAATGAAGTGCATCCTCGAAATGGCGGAGCCGCTCGGTCTAGACCTGAGCCTAGACAAGCGAGCTATCGAGCACTACATCGATCTGCAATACGTGCCGGAGCCAGAGTCCCTACACTCCAACATTCGTCGCGTTGAGTCCGGTTCCACCGTCACGTTAAAGCCGGGCCAGAAGGTGGTCAACGACCGTTACTTCAAGCCACGCTTCCCAGTACAGAAGGTTGCCCAAGGGCAGGAGCAGCAGCTCTTCGACAAGATTGCCAAAGCTCTCGAGGACTCCGTCGAGAAGCACATGCGCGCAGACGTGACCGTAGGCTCCTTCCTTTCTGGCGGCATTGATTCCACTGCCATCGCAACACTGGCCAAGCGCCACAACCCTGACCTGCTCACCTTCACCACCGGATTTGAGCGCGAGGGCTACTCCGAGGTGGACGTTGCCGCCGAGTCCGCTGCGGCAATTGGCGTGGAGCACATTGTCAAGATTGTCTCCCCCGAGGAATACGCCACCGCGATCCCGAAGATCATGTGGTACCTCGACAATCCAGTCGCGGACCCTTCTTTGGTCCCGCTGTACTTCGTGGCGCAGGAAGCCCGCAAGCACGTCAAGGTGGTTCTTTCTGGCGAGGGCGCCGACGAGCTCTTCGGCGGTTACACCATTTATAAGGAGCCGCTTTCCCTGGCACCTTTCGAAAAGATCCCATCCCCACTGCGTCGCGGTCTAGGCCGGCTTTCCAAGGTACTTCCCGAGGGCATGAAGGGGAAGTCGCTGCTCAACCGTGGTTCTATGACCATGGAGGAGCGCTACTACGGCAACGCCCGCTCCTTCAACTTCGAGCAGATGCAGCGCGTCATCCCATGGGCCAAGGAAGAATGGGATCACCGCGAGGTGACCGCACCTATCTACGCGCAGTCCCGCGACTTCGATCCAGTAGCCCGCATGCAGCACCTGGATCTGTTCACGTGGATGCGTGGTGACATTCTGGTCAAGGCAGACAAGATGAACATGGCCAACTCCCTGGAGCTGCGTGTTCCGTTCCTAGACAAGGAAGTCTTCAAGGTCGCAGAAACCATTCCACACGATCTGAAGATCTCCCACGGCACCACCAAGTACGCGCTGCGCAAGGCCATGGAGCAGATCGTTCCACCGCACGTATTGCACCGCAAGAAGCTGGGCTTCCCGGTACCGATGCGCCACTGGCTGGCCGGCGACGAGCTCTACGGGTGGGCACAAGACCAGATCAACGAGTCGCAGACCGAGGACATCTTCAACAAGAAGGAAGTCCTGGAGATGCTCAAGGAGCACCGCGATGGCGTCTCCGATCACTCCCGCCGCCTGTGGACCGTCCTGTCCTTCATGATCTGGCACGGCATTTTCGTCGAAAACCGCATCGATCCACAGATCGAGCAGCGCGACTACCCCGTAAAGCTCTAAGCCAGAGCGTTTCGTCACTTTGACGTATATTCGAAGGCTCTCCCCTATTACCTCCGGGTAAGGGGGAGAGCCTTTTGCATGGGCAACGTCATCAACCAAGAAGGCGGGAAACCAAGCAGAATAAGAAGTAAGAATAAAACGGCTCTTCCGGTTTTAGGGTGCATTGATTAGTT